>JBBQOT010000060.1:0-9552 GCA_038331165.1 Acetobacterales bacterium | reverse complement strand
TGCTCGGCGGCCCCTACAATTCCGGTCTGCTCGCTGGCGGCACGACGTTCAACTACGAACCTGCCCAGGCCGACACGATGGCCCGCGCCCAGGCCGTGCGCGTGATCTGCGACCGCCACGATGTCGACATCAAGGCCGCCGCCCTGCAGTTCTGCGCCGCCCATCCCGTGGTCGCCGCGGTCATCCCCGGCCCACGCACCGCCGCCGAGGCCATCCAGAACGCGGCCCTGATGGACGTCACAATCCCTGGCCAGCTCTGGCGCGACTTGCGAAGCGCCGGCCTGCTGCCGGACGAAGCCCCCACACCGGAACCTTGATGCAGCCCGGCCACTGATGCACATCGACGCTCATCACCACGTCTGGCGGGTCGCCCGCGGCGACTACGCCTGGATGTCGCCCGACCTGCCGATCGCCCGCGACTACGGGCTGGACGACTTGCGCCCCCTGCTCGGCCCCATCACCGCCACCATCCTGGTCCAGGCTGCAGCGACCGAGGCCGAGACAGACTTCATGCTTGCCGTCGCCCGGGCCTCAAACGGCCTGGTGCGCGGCGTGGTTGGCTGGATCGACCTCGCCGCCTCCGACGCCCCCGCCCGCATCGCCGCCCGCGCCAGTGACCCGTTGTTGCGCGGCCTGCGCCCAATGCTGCAAGATATCGACGACACCACCTGGATCCTCCGCCCAGAGGTGCAGCCCGCGCTGACCGCCATGGCCGCCCATGGGGTGCGCTTCGACGCGCTGATCAAACCCCGCCACCTGCCGATCATTGGCAAACTCGCCGAGCAGCATCCAACCCTCAGCGTCGTCATCGACCACGCCGCAAAGCCCGACATCGCCCATCACGGCTTCCAGCCATGGGCCGCCGGCATAGCGCGCCTCGCTCGGGACACGCAATGGTGCTGCAAGCTCTCCGGTCTGGTCACCGAGGCCGCTGCCGGCTGGCAACCCGACGACCTGCGCCGCTACACCGACCATCTGCTCGCGGAATTCGGTCCCGCCCGCCTGATGTGGGGTAGCGACTGGCCAGTGCTCAACCTTGCCGGCGGCTATGCCAGATGGCGCGAGGCTACTCTGGCACTCATCCCCGAGGCCGCGCACGACGCGGTCCTCGGCGAAACCGCCGCGCGGTTCTACGGCCTGTAGCGCCGCTATTCCTGTTCCGGCTCGAACGTCATCGACACGCCATTCATGCAGTAGCGCAGCCCGCTCGGCGCCGGCCCGTCGTCGAACACATGGCCCAGATGCCCCCTGCAGGCCGCGCAATGCACCTCGACGCGGGTCATGAACCACGACCGGTCGGTCGTCGTGCCGACCGCCCCTTCGATCGGCTCCCAGAAACTCGGCCAACCCGTGCCGCTCTCGAACTTGGTGCCCGACGCGAACAGCGCCTTGCCGCACCCCGCACAACAGAACGCGCCGCGCCGCTTCTCGTGGTTCAACGGGCTGGTCCCCGCCCGCTCGGTGGCATGCTTGCGCAGCACCTTGTATTGCTCGGGCGTCAGCAGCGCCTGCCACTCCGCATCGCTGTGTTCCACCGCACCGACCTGTGTCTCGTTGTCCATCCCGACCTCCCGCTGCCAACAGTGCCTACGATGTAGTGACCCGTGTCCCCGGGTCAACGTGACACACCGCCGTGGCCGCACTAGTTTCGCCTCCCTCCCCTGGCGGGTGAGGACTACTCCTCGGCTGCCCGCCCACCTCCCCCGGAACATCAGGTGCCTCGCAGCCCCGCCGCATCCGCGCTCGCACTGCTGCGCCGGAGCGATTTTCGCGCCTTTCTCGCCGCCGTCATCCTCGCCGGAACGGCCGATAGCGCACTCGCCATCCTGCTCGGCGTCACCGTCTACCACATCACCCGCGACCCGCTGGCGCTGGGCTGGCTCGGGTTGATCGAGGCGGCGCCGGCGATTGGCCTCGTGCTCGTCGGCGGTCATGTCGCCGACCCGATGGCGCTCGGCCTGTTCGCGGTGTTCTTCGGCGGCATGATGGGCCTGCTGCCGATGTTCGGCGCGCATCTGGGCGTCGGCGCCGAGGGGGCGGGTTTGATGCGCGCCGCCCTCTCCGCCGGCGGGCCCGCGGCGATGACGGTCGCCATCCGCCACCCATCGCGCGAGCGCGCCGGCCTTGCCCTGTTGCTGGCGGTCGCCGGCGTCGGCGTTAGCGTGCTCGGCTTCGGCCTGTCGACCGAATTCCACCTGTCTCTCGCTTTGCTCTTCGTCATGGGCGCATGCGACGGCATCAGCGTGGTGGTGCGCCATGCCATCGTCCGCCTCGCAGCCCTCAAGCGTATGCGCGGCCGCACCGCCGCGGTCCGCATGGTCTTCCTCGACTCGGCCAACGAGCTTGGCGGCTTCGAAAGCGGCGTCGCCGCCTACCTGGTCGGCCCGGCGTTGGCGGTGGCCGGCGGCGGCGCCATCACGCTCGCCGTCGTCGCCGTCACTGCCGCCATCGCGCCCAAACTGCGCCGGCTCACCCTGTTGGAACTGAAGCCGCGCGAGTGACTACCCTGCCGCCCATGTCGCCCCCACCGCGCGCAACGCCGCGATCTCGGCCTCGGAATACCCCGCAGCATGTAGGATCTCCGCGCTATGCTGCCCCACGCGCGGCGGCGGCGGGCGGGTGATGCCGCCCTCGCCCTCAGCCATGCGGAACGCCGGGCCGGCCAGGGTCAGCTTGCCGAACTCCGAGTCCACCGTCTGCAGGATCGTCCGGTGCGCCAGCTGCGGATGCGTGATGATCTCGTCAATTCCCCATACCCGGGCACTGGGGATGTCGGCCGCCTTCAGCCGTTCCTCCCAGTTGCGGATGCTGTCGGCCTGCAACGCCTCCTCAATCACCGCCTTCATCGCCGCGGCGTTCTCCATGCGCAGGAACCAGTCGGCGAAGCGCGGGTCGTCGAGAACGTCCGGCCGCTCCAGGGCGGTGAACAACTGGCGGTATTGCTTCTCGGTCAGCACCGCCAGCAGGATGAAGCCGTCGCACCCCTGGAACAGATCGGCGGTCGGCTTGCGCGACGGCGACAGATTGCCCACCCGGCCGGCCACGTCGCCCACGGTAGTGTATTCCGCCACCTGCTGCGCCAGCAGATTCAACACGGCGTCGAGCATCGCCACGTCGACGAACTGGCCCTGCCCGGTATGCGTGCGCTGATACAACGCGGTGGACATCGCATAGGCCGCCGACAACCCGGTGATCATGTCCGCCGCCGCGAAGCCGGCCCGCGTCGGCCCGCTTTCAACGGTGCCGGTCATCGCCATCAGCCCGCTCATCGCCTGGATCATGCCGTCATAGCTCGGCGTCCGGCTCTCCGGCCCCTTCTGGCCAAAGCCGGAAATCGCCGTGTAGATCAATCTGGGATTGATCTTCGACAGCTGCGGCCAGCCGATGCCGAGACGTTGCATCACCCCGGGGCGGAAGTTTTCCACCACCATGTCGGCGTCCTGCGCCAGCCGGTGCACCACGGCCACCGCCTCGGGCTTCTGCAGGTCGAGCGTCAGGCTGCGCTTGTTGGAATTAACCGCCATCCAGATGGGCGCCATCTGGCGGTCGGCCCATTCGCGCGAGCGTGCGATCTTGCGCGTATCCTCCCCGTCGGGGTGTTCGATCTTGACCACATCCGCGCCCTGCAGCGCCAGCTGAAACGAGGCGAAGGGCCCCGCCAGCACGCGGGTGAAATCCAGGATACGGACATTCGAGAACGCGAGATTCATGGCATTCACTCCAAGCGGTCGAAATTATTCGAGAGACTTAGAAGCCGTGGAAATCAGTGAACTCAGCGGCTGGCACCCGCTCTGTGCGCAGACGGTTGGCCGGCCAGTCCGGGTCCTCGTGGCCGATTGCTACCCCGCACACCACCACGTCGTTGTCGTCCAGCCCCAGCAGCCGGCGAATCGTACCAGCGAACTGCGCAAACACCGCCATGTGACAAGTATCCAACCTCCGCGCCCGCGCCGCCACCGCAATGTTCTGCAGGAACATGCCGTAGTCGAGCCACGATCCAATCTCCAGCCGCCGGTCGATCACGCACACCAGCCCCACCGGCGCTCCGAAGAAGCGCAGGTTGTGCGCCACCTGTTCGCGCATCTTCGCAGTGTCGCCCCGCCCAATGCCCAAGTGCCCATACAGGTCCCAACCGATCTTGCGCCGCCGCGACTGATAGGGCTCAAAGAACGGATCGGGATAGTACTGATAGTCGCGTTTCTCGGCTGGCCCACCGGCGAGGAAACTTCCCGCCAAAGCCTCGCGAAATTCCTCCAATGCCCCTCCGGCCAGCGCCACCGCGCGCCACGGCTGCATGTTGGTCCCGCTGGGTGCCCGTGCCGAGACATCCAACAGATGTTCGACCGTCGCCCGCTCGACCGGCGTCGGTAGAAACCCCCGCACCGATCGACGGAGCAGGATCGCCGCCTCAGCGTCGTTGGCCGGCACCACATCGCCAGCCATCAACGCAGGAAAATCATTCACGGCTTGCGTCCCCCATCGGCCGGCGGTGGCGCGAACACGGTGCGCGCCTCGATCGCCAGCACGTCCACTGGTCGCGGAAATGGCGTCGGATCCGGCTCGCCGTCGTGCTTGTCGCGCCCGATCGCGGCAAAGAACGTCTCCAGACCGTTGGGTAGGATCAGCCACAGGAACACCAGCTCGCCATCGCCCTCGTTGACGAACATGTGCCGGCGGTTAAGCCCAAGGAAGAACGTCGATCCCGGCTGCATCACATGATCCACCCCCTCGATCACCGCCCGCCCACGCCCAGAAACAACGTGGATCAACTCCTCGTTGCGATCATGCGCATGCTCCCGCACATGACACCCCGGCGCCACCGTCTGCCGGCCGAAGCCGAACGGATGTTCCATCTCCACCATGTCCGGCGCCATCAGCACATCGATGGATCCGTTCGCCGGCACCGGCTGCCAATAGCTCCTGCCTGCGCCCGGCTGCACCACGTGCAGCGCCCCCAGCTCGGTCATGCCAGCATCCTTTCCACCGCCGCGATCTCTTCGGCATTCATCCGCAGTCCCAGCTTGCTGCGCCGCCACACCACATCCTCGGCGGTGCGGGCAAATTCATGGTCGCGCAGCCAGCGCACCTCCGCCTCGGTCAAATCCGCCCCCAGCACCGCGCCAAGATCGCCCATCGACGTCGCGCCGTCGAGCAACACACCCGCCGATGTGCCATAGGCCCGCACCAGCCGCCGTACCGTCGCCTGGGCAAGGAACGGCACCCGCGCCGCCGTCGCGCGCACCAATTCCTCATAGCCATCCCTGGGAAAATTGCCACCCGGCAGCGCGGTCCGCCCGGTCCACCCCGCCGTCGCCCCGCGGGCCGGCGGCAGATATGGTGCCAACTTCGCCAACGCCGCCTCGGCCAGCCGGCGATAGGTGGTGATCTTGCCGCCGAACACGCTCAGCAACGCCGCCCGATCGGCGGGCGCCTCCAGCACCAGCACGTAGTCGCGCGTCGCTTCCTGTGCCGCGCTCGCGCCGTCATCGTACAGCGGGCGCACCCCGGAATAGGTCCACACCACATCCGCCGGCGTCACGGGATCGCGGAAATAGCCGCTCGCGCCGGCGCACAGGTAGTCGATCTCGTCCGCCGAAATCCGCACCGCCCCCGGCTCGCCCTTCCAATCCCGGTCGGTCGTGCCGATCAGGGTAAAATCGCGTTCATAAGGAATGGCGAAGAAGACCCGCCCGTCGCCATTCTGAAAGATGTAGCAACGTTCATGCTCGAACTTCCGCCGCACAACGATGTGGCTACCCTGCACCAGCCGGACCTTCGCCGGCGCATTCTCACGCACCACGCCACGCAGCACATCGGCCACCCATGGTCCCGCCGCGTTCACCAGCGTGCGCGCCCGCACCACCCGCCTGGTTCCACCGGCCTCCACCGTCACCGCCCAGCCATCGCCGGCCCGCTCGGCCGCCACACACCGCGTGCGCGTTGCCACCACGGTGCCCCGGTCCGCCGCAGCGCGCGCGTTCAGCACCACCAGCCGAGCATCCTCCACCCAGCAATCGGAATACTCGAAGCCACGTCGGAACTCCGACTTCAGCGGCCCGCCCGCCACATCCCGCGCCAGGTCGAGCACCCGTGTCGCCGGAAGGGTACCCCGCCCGCCCAAATGGTCGTACAGGAACAGTCCCAGCCGCAGCATCCACGCCGGCCGCAGCCCGCGATGATGCGGAAGCACGAAGCGCAGCGGCCAGATGATGTGCGGCGCGATGCCCCACAGCACCTCTCGCTCCATCAGCGCCTCACGCACCAGGCGGAACTCGAAATGCTCCAGGTAGCGCAGCCCGCCATGGATAAGCTTGGTCGACGCCGATGACGTCGCGCTCCCCAGATCGCCCTGCTCGCAGAGATACACCGACCAGCCCCGCCCAGCCGCGTCGCGCGCGATGCCGGTGCCGTTGATCCCGCCGCCGATCACGGCCAGATCGTGGATGAGCTCACTGTCCATCGCGACGCGCCGGCGCTTTCGCTGCCGACGCCTGCGCGAACTGCCACAACTCCACTCGGACCCGCAGCCGGTGCCGAAAAACCGCCATCAGCTCCAGTTTGGCGAGATTCTCGACCCCCATGGTGCGGACCAGCAAACCATCCATGCCTCCCTATAGCCGCTTCGCGTGCCCCTGTAACGTCGCCAGCAAGCGCGAGTCGTTCCACCGACGAACCTCTCACCGAACCTGCAGCGAGGCTCCCAATGGCAACTATCGACCGCGACCGCATCCTCAAATGGCTCGGCTGGCTCCCCGCCCTCTACGCCGCGCACATCATGCTGTGGTACGAACAGTTCAAGCTGACCGGCGCCGAGGGTTCGGTGATGCTGTTCAATACTCTGGCCGACTGGCTCTGGATCTCCGGCTACGAGAAGCCGTTCCGCCTGTCAGTCGCCATCGCCGAATTGATCGCCGCGTTCCTGCTGCTGATCCCGCGCACCCGCCTGCCAGGTGCCCTGCTGACCCTCGGCATCATGTCCGGCGCGATCTTCTTTCATGTGGTCAGCCCGCTCGGTATCGACCCCTACGGCGACGGTGGCGCACTATTCAAGGAAGCCTGCTGGAGCTGGCTCTCGGCCGTGATCCTGCTCGCGATCTACCGACGCGAGCTTGCCGCGCTGATCGCCGGCCTCATGGCGCGGCCTATGCGCCTCGCCATCTGATAGCGGCCCCGTCATAAGGGGGCATGATCTACCCCTCCCCCTGCCCGCGCGAGGTTGCCGTCATAGGCGGCGGCCCCACCGGGCTGATGGCCGCAGAAACCGTCGCCGCCGCCGGCCACCGCGTCACCATATACGAGCGCATGCCCAGCCCCGGCCGCAAACTGTTGATGGCTGGCCGCGGTGGCCTCAACCTGACCCACTCTGAGCCGCTCGACCATTTCCTGGCGCGCTACTCCGAGGCCGCACCATGGGTTGCCCCCATCCTCGACGACTTCCCGCCCAACGCGCTCATCGCATGGTGCGAGGCTCTCGGCCAGCCCACCTTCATCGGCTCCAGCGGCCGCGTCTTCCCCAAGGCCATGAAGGCGAGCCCCCTGCTGCGCGCCTGGCTCTCCCGCCTCGGCGCCCTCGGGGTGCGCCTCGTCACGCGCGCCCGCTGGACCGCCCGCGACCCCAACGGAACCATCCACTTCGCCGACGGCACCACCCAACGCCCGGACGCCACCATCCTCGCCCTCGGCGGCGCCTCCTGGCCCCGCCTCGGCGCCGATGGGTCCTGGACGGCTGTGCTGCCCGGCGTTGCCATCGCCCCGCTCCGCCCGGCGAATTGCGGCTTCGCTGTCGCCTGGTCCGCGTCCTTTCGCACCCGCCACGCCGGCACGCCGCTCAAGCGCATCGCCCTGCACCACCAGGACCGCACCATCCGCGGCGAGGCCATGGTGACCGAAGCTGGGCTGGAAGGCGGCGCGATCTATGCCCTTTCCGCCCCGCTGCGCGATGCCATCGCCCACGACGGCACCACCACCCTCACCATTGACCTGCGCCCCGACATCGCCGAGCCCGAGCTCACCCGCCGCCTCGCCGCTCCGCGCGGCAGGGCCTCGCTCTCATCCCACCTCAAGCGCCACGCCATCCTGTCGCCCGTCGCCATCGGACTGCTTCAGGAAGCCCTGCACCAAGGCAACACCACCCCGCTCCCCCGCCTCATCAAGGCGGTCCCGGTCACCCTCACCGCGCCGTTCTCCCTCGACCGCGCGATTTCCACCGCCGGCGGCCTCGCGCTGGACGAACTCGACGCCCGGCTGATGCTGAAACGCCACCCCGGCCTGTTCGCCGCCGGCGAAATGCTCGACTGGGAGGCGCCGACCGGCGGCTACCTCCTCACCGCCTGCCTCGCCACCGGCCGTGCCGTCGGACACGGGGCGGTGGCGTGGCTGGCAAGCAGGTAAGGCCAGGGGCAGACCAAAAACCCAGCCCGTCCCGTGCGGTCAGACCCGCTCCAACACCGCGGCGATGCCTTGGCCGCCACCGATGCACATGGTGACCAGGGCGTATCTGCCGCCGGTGCGGCGCATTTCGTAAATCGCCTTCACTGTTACGATACTGCCGGTCGCGCCGACGGGATGGCCCAGCGAGATGCCCGAGCCGTTCGGGTTCACCTTGTCCATGTCGAATTCCAAGTCCTTGGCAACCGCGCAAGCCTGGGCGGCGAAGGCTTCATTGGCTTCGATCACGTCCATGTCGGCCACCTTCATGCCCGCCTTCTCCAGCGCCTTGCGACTCGCCGGCACCGGTCCGATCCCCATATAGGCGGGATCGACCCCGGCATGCCCGGCCGAGACGATGCGCGCCATCGGGGTCAGGTTGAGCCGCCGCACCGCCTCGCCGCTGGCCAGCATCACCGCCGCCGCGCCGTCATTGATGCCCGAGGCATTGCCGGCGGTCACCGAGCCGTCTTTCTTGAACACCGTGCGCAGCCCGGCGAAATCCTCGGCCTTGGCGTCGTGGCGGATGTGCTCGTCGCTGTCGAAGGCAATCACGCCTTTGCGGGTCTTCACCTCGATCGGCAGGATCTGCTCCTTGAACCGGCCCTCGCGGGTGGCCTGGCTGGCGCGACGGTGGCTTTCAAGGGCCAGCGCATCCTGTTGCGCGCGGCTAATATTGTGGCTGGTGGCCAGGTTTTCGGCGGTGACCCCCATCAGAATGCGGTGGAACGGGTCATTCAGCGCCCCGTCCAGCGTGTCCTTCATGGTGGTGTCGCCCATCTTCTGGCCCCAGCGCGCGGCGGTAACGTGGTAGGGCGCGCGGCTCATGTTCTCGACCCCGCCGGCCAGGGCCACGTCGCAGTCGCCAGCCTTGATGGCATTGGCCGCCGTCAAGATCGACTGCAACCCGCTGCCGCACAGGCGGTTCACGGTAACTGCGGGAATATGCTGCGGCAGCCCGCCCTCGATCAACGCGATGCGCGTGATGTACATGTCGCGCGGGTCGGTGTGCACGATCTGGCCGAACACCGCGAGGCCGATCTGCTCGGGATCGACCTTGCTGCGGGCAACTGCCTCCCGGGCCACCGCGGCGACGAGGGCAGAGGGCGTGATATCCTTCAGCGA
>JBBQOT010000059.1:0-9558 GCA_038331165.1 Acetobacterales bacterium | reverse complement strand
ATGTCCGACAGGTCGCGGATCCAGCCGAAGAACGGCGCGTGGCGCATCTCGATGGTGGTGAAGATCACTTTGTAGAGCGAGAAGAACACTGGAATCTGGATGACGATCGGCAGGCACCCGCTGGCCGGGTTCACCTTCTCGGCCCGGTACATCTCCATCATCGCCTGCTGGAGCTTTTGCGGTTCTTCCTTGTACTGCTCGCGCAGTGCCGTCATTTTCGGCGCCAACAGCTTCATCTTGCTCATCGAGCGATAGGATTTGTTGGCCAGCGGGAAGAACAGCAGCTTGATGAACAGGGTGAAGATCAGGATGGCGATGCCGAAATTCCCGGTCAGGCCGAACAGCCAGTCCAACGCATAGAAGAATGGCTTGGTGATGAAATAGAACCAGCCGAAATCCACCGCCTTGTCGAAGTTGGGCACCTTGTGCTGAGTCTCGTAGCGGTCCAGCACATGCACTTCCTTGGCCCCGGCGAAGGCATGCGTCACCGTCTCCACCACGCCGCCGGCGGCCACCGCCACCGCGTCCTTGGTCACGAAATCCACCTGGTAGCGATCCGTGCCGCCCTCGCTGACATGGCGGAACGCAGCGGTGAAGGCGGTCTTCTGGTCGGGCACCAGCGCGGTCAGCCAGTACTTGTCGGTGAAGCCGATCCAGCCGCCCGGCGAGGTCTGCTCTAGCGCCACGCCGGCTTTCTTCTCGCCATCGCTCTTGGCGCCGTCGTACGTCGTCTCCTTCAGCCGCCCGTCCAGCACCCCAATCATACCCTCGTGCAGAATGTAGTAGCCAGCGGTCACCGGCTTGTAGTCGCGGCGGATGCGCGCCCAGGGATGCAGCGAAACCGCCGCCCCGGTCGTATTGCGAACCCGCTGTGTGAGGTTGAACATGAAGTCGGCGTCCACGCCGACCTCGATCTCGAACAGCAGTCCGGCGCCGTTGTCCCAGCGCAACAGGGCGGTCGCGCCCGGCGCCACCGTGCCGCTGCCCTGCCACAACGTGTCGCTGTCCGGCAGCTTCACGCCGGCCGACGCCGGATCGGCCGACCAGCCGAACTGGATGTAGTACGGCTGCTTCTCCGAACGCGGCTCCAGCAGCCGTACCAGCTTGGCGTCCGGCTTCACCGTCTCGCGATAGCCCTTCAGCACCAGGTCGTCGATGCGCGCGCCGAGCAGGCTGATGCTGCCTTCCACCCGTGCACCCGCGATCGGCAGCCGCGGCACCTCCTTGGGCACCGATCCGGTCGCCGTGGCAGCAGCACCCACCACCGGGGCCGATGCGACGTTCGGCCCCGCCGGCGCCGGCACACTCGTGCTGCTGGCGGCCGGGACCGGCGCCAGCACCGGCTTGGGTGCCGGCAGCAGCATCTGAAAGCCGAGCAGGATCACCACGGAAATGGCGATCGCCAGAAAAAGTCGCTTTTGATCCATCAGGCGGGCGTCCGGGTTTGTCGCGGCGATAACGGCCGAAGGGGGGTGGGATCGGGCGGCAGGTCGAGCCCGCCGGGGTGCCAGGGATTGCACCGCAGGATGCGCCGTGCGGCCAACGCCCCGCCGCGCAGCGCGCCGTGGCTTGCCAGCACTGCGCAGGCATAGTGGCTGCACGACGGCTCGAAGCGGCACTGCGCGCCGATGATCGGCCGCAGCGTCCATTGATAAACGCGCACGGCTCCGGTCAGCACGGCGGCAGCCGGGGTCATGAGTGGTCCTTCGTGGGCACGCCCGTCCTGGCCAGTGCGCGACGAAAGTCGTCAACCAGTGCTGCGAAGTTCCGCCCACGCGTCGTATCGCGCCCGATCAGCACCAGGTCGACGCCGGTCAGCGGCTTGTCGTGCAGCGCCAGCCGCGCCGCCTCCTTCAGCCGCCGCCGCGTGCGGTTGCGCACCACGGCATTGCCGACCTTCTTGGTCACGGTGAAGCCCAGCCGCGCCGGCGCGGTATCGTCGCGCGCCAATGCCTGCAGCACCAGCCCGTGCACCGCCGCACGCCGCCCCTTGGCGGCCACGCGCAGAAACTCAGCCCGCCTGGTCAGCCGTTCCGGCTTGCGGGGTCGCACCTCGGTGCGTGGGGAACGCGGAGCCGGCGTCATCGTCGCCTCCGCTGGCAGGGTGGGACAGGGTGTCCGGCGGGAAGGCCGGAAGCTCAGGCCGACAGCTTCGAGCGGCCCTTGGCGCGACGGTTGGCCAGCACCTTGCGGCCGCCCACGGTCGCCATGCGGGCGCGGAAGCCATGCCGATGCTTGCGAACCAGCTTCGATGGTTGATAGGTGCGCTTCACGACTTTCTCCGATCTGGCCTAGGTCTGGTACGGCAAAGTCCTGGCCACAGCCGGCCCGGCATGCGAGGGATCGCAAACCGCGGACGCGGGGCCCTGGCCAGAGGTCCCGTTGCAGGCCGCGGCTTATAGGGGTTCACCGAGCGGCCCGTCAACCGCGCGGCACCCTCACCAACCGGAGATGGCGATGCGACGGCTGCTGCCGCTGTTCCTGATCCTCGGCGCCCTCGCGTTCGCCTATGCCATGGGCTGGCACCAGGCGTTGTCCTGGCCGGCACTCGCGGCCCGCCGGGCCGAGCTGGGGGAGGCCGTCGCGGCCCGGCCGCTGGTCGCGGCACTCGCCTACGTGGTGCTCTACGCCGCCGCTGTCGCGGTCTCCATCCCCGGTGCGGTGGTGATCACCGTCACCGGCGGGCTGCTGTTCGGTACCGTACTCGGCGCCCTGCTAGCGGTCACTGGGGCGACGATCGGCGCGGTGCTGCTGTTCCTGGCTGCCCGCACCGCCCTGGGCCCGCTGCTGGCCGCCCGCGCCGGCCCGTGGCTCGACCGCCTGCGCCCGGGACTGGAGCGCGACGGCTTCAACTACATCCTCGCCCTGCGCCTGATCCCGGTGGTGCCGTTCTGGCTGGCCAACCTGGCCCCCGCCCTGGTCGGCATGCGCCTGGCCCCCTTCGCGCTGGCCACCTTCATCGGCATCATCCCAGGCACTGCCGTGTTCGCCGCCGTCGGCGCCGGCATCGGCCATGTGCTCGACGCCGGCGGCACGCCCGACCTGTCGCTGATCCTCTCCGCCCCGGTGCTGCTGCCGCTGCTGGCGCTGGCCGCCCTATCCCTGTTGCCGCCCCTCTGGAAGCGCTGGAAAAGCCGCTGATGCCCCGAACGCGATACTTCGCCAATCCGTCGCCTGACGCGTTCGGGGCATCAGCCGCATGTCGCGGGTGGCCTGCTGTCCCTTCCGTGCGTCGTGTAGAGCGATGCTCTCCAGGGGCAGGACACCATGGCTGATTTCGACCTCGCCGTCATCGGTGCCGGCGCCGCCGGCCTCTCCGTCACGGCCGTCGCCGCCCAACTCGGCCTGCGCGTGGCGCTGATCGAACGCGCGCGCATGGGCGGCGACTGCCTCAACACCGGCTGCGTCCCTAGCAAGGCCCTGCTGGCCGCCGCCCACGCCGCCAGCAGCGCCCGCGCCGCCCATGTCCTGGGTGTGCGCCTGCCCGAGCCCGAGATCGACTGGGCTGCCGTGCAGTCCCATGTCCACGGCGTGATCGCCGCTATCGCCCCGATGGACAGCGTGGCCCGCTTCACCGCGCTCGGCGCCACCGTGCTCCAGGGCACCGCCCGCTTTATCGCCCCCGACGCACTGGAAGTTGCCCTCCCCGAGGGACCTCGCTACCTAACCGCCAAGCGCATCGTCATCGCCGCCGGCGGCCGCGCCGCCATCCCCGACTTGCCGGGGCTCGACACTGTTCCCACCCTTACCCACGAGACGATCTTTTCCGTCACCCCCCGCCCCGACCACCTGCTGATCCTCGGCGGCGGCCCGATCGGTCTGGAGATGGCCCAGGCCCACGCCGCCCTGGGTTGTCGCGTCACCCTGGTCCAGCGCCGCACGATCGCGCCCCAGGACGACCCCGAGCTGGTCGCCGGCCTGCGTGTGGCCCTCCAGCAAGCCGGCATCACCCTGCTGGAGAACGCCACCGTCGCCGCCGTCGCACCCGGCCCCACCCTGGTGCTGGCCGACGGAACCCGCATCGCCGGCAGCCACCTGCTGATCGCCACCGGCCGCACCCCCAACACCGAAGCCCTGAACCTGACGGCCGGCAACGTGCGCGCCACTGACCGCGGCATCGCCACCGATACGGGCCTGCGCAGCCTGACCAACCGCCGCGTCTATGCCACCGGCGACATCGCCGACCCCGCCGGGATAGGCCCGCGCCAGTTCACCCATGTCGGCAGCTACCACGCCGGCATCGTCATCCGCCGCGCCCTGTTCCGCCTGCCCGCCCGCCTCAACTACGCCGCCCTGCCGCGCGTCACCTACACCGACCCCGAACTGGCGCAGACCGGCCTCACCGAGGCCGAAGCCCGCGCCGCCGGCTACACCGACCTGCGCCTGTTGCGCTGGCCGCTGGCCGAGAACGACCGCGCCCAGGCCGAACGCCGCGTCGACGGCCTGGTGAAGCTCGTCGCCACCAAGGGCGGGAAACTGCTTGGCGCCGGCATCCTGGCCCCGCACGCCGGCGAGATGATCGGCACCTACACCTTGGCCATCGCCCAGGGCATCAAGCTGGCCGCCCTGGCCGGGATGATCGTGCCCTATCCCACCCGCGCCGAGGCGGCAAAGCGTGCCGTCGGTACCTTCTTCACCCCACGCCTGTTCTCCGCCGCCACCCGTCGCCTCGTGTCCTGGCTCGCCCGCCTCCCCTGACGCCGGTCGGTGGCCCTCATCACAGGAAACCGTTGCGCCCGAAGCGGTCCGGCCGCAGCATCCGGGGATGAATCTTTCCGCGCCCATCCGCCTGCTGCCATGATTGACGCGCCGACTCCCGAAACCGCACTTGGCCCACCACCGCGCCGCAGCCTGTCGTGGCGCCTGGTCGGCTTCACCCTCGCGGCCATGATCGGCACCGAGCTGCTGCTGTTCCTGCCGGCCATGCAGCGCGAGCGGCAGAAATGGCTCGGCGATCGTATCGTCGCCGCTCAGATCGCCGTTCAGGCCATGCCCGCGGTCTCCGCCCTGCCGCCCCAGCCCGGCCAGCCGCCGGCCGCCATCGGCCCCGATCGCGCCACCCGCGAGGAATTGCTGCGCCTGGCCGGCGTGCTGTCGGTACGGCTACAGGAGCCGGGCCGCCCGATGGTGGCGCTGGTCCCGGTCGGGCAGTTCCACGCCCCCGCCCTGCTCGACCTGCGTCGCGAGACGGTCTGGTCAGGTCTCGCTGCCACCCTTGCCTCGTTGACGCGCAGCGGCAGTCGTCTGCTGCTGCTCGTCGCCCCCAGCCCGAAACGCCCGCAATCGATCCTGTCGATCGTGCTGCAGGAGGGCGACCTCGACGCCCACCTCAAGGCTGCCGCCGCCAGCGTCGCCCTGCACGGCCTGGCCGTCGCCATCCCCACCGGCGCGCTGGTCCACGTCGCCCTGCTGCTGCTGCTGGTGCGCCCGATGCGCCGCCTCACCGGCAGCATCGCCGCCTTCCGTGCCGACCCCGAACGCACCCCGCCCCTGGAGGAGCCGCACGCCGCGCCGACCACGCGCGACGAAATGGCCGTCGCCCAGCGTGAACTCGCTGCCATGCAGCGCGAACTGCGCGCCGCACTCTGGCGCAACGCCCGCCTCGCCGCCCTCGGTGCCGCAGTGGCCAAGGTCAGCCACGATCTGCGCGGCATCCTCGCCCCCGCCCTGCTGACCGCCGAACGGCTCCAGGGCAACCCCGACCCCGCGCTGCGCCGCACCGGGGATGCCATCGCCAGCACTGTCGAACGGGCCACGGCCCTGGTGCGCGACACGCTGGAATTCGCCGGCGAAGCCCCCACCGCCCCGGGCGAGAGCGTGCAACTGCTCGACCTGGTGCAGGAGGTCGGTGGCGAGGTCCGTCTGCGCCATCCGCTGGTGCGGGTAAAGCTGGCAATCGATGGCGCGATAGTGGTGCACGGCGACCGCCCCTCGCTGCGCCGGGCGCTGGCCAACATGATCCGCAACGCCGCCGAGGCCGGCGCGCGGACGGTGCAGATCGGCGCCTTGCCCGAAGGCGACCTTACCGTGGTCACAATCGCTGATGACGGTCCCGGCCTGCCGGAGGTGGTGCGCACCCACCTGTTCCACCCCTTCGTCACCAGCGGCAAGCCCGGCGGCACCGGCCTCGGCCTGGCCATCACCCGCGACCTGGTGCGCGCCCAAGGCGGCGAGGTCGGCCTGGCACAGACCTCGCCCGAAGGCACCACGTTCCGGCTCGCGTTGCGCACCCAGGCCTGAACCCGCCGCCCTGCGACTGGGCTATGATCTGCACCAACCGTTGTGGAGAAAAACCCTTCGATAGGACAGGCCAGGGCTTCGCCCTGGACCCACCAGGGGCCGAGCCCCTGGACCTCATGTTATTGAAATATAATGGGTTTCCAAAGGCCGTCGGCCTTTGGTGGGTCCAGGGCAAAGCCCTGGCCTTGCCTTACTTCATGGGTTAATCACGAAGCCGCTTGGCGTTACCAGGCCACCGCCGCGCCCCGGTGGTCGAAGAATCCGCCGCTATCGCGCGCCGTCAGCCCGTCGATAACCGCCAGCAGTTCCGCCGCCGCGACCGCCGGCGTGCGCACCTCCAGTCCGGCGCGCGCGAACGGCGCGGAGAGTGCCGTCGCCACGGTACCCGGATGCAGCGCCACACACACCGCCTCCGGTGCGCGCCTTTGCAACTCAACGGCCGCCGTGCGCACCAATTGGTTCAGCGCGGCCTTGCTGGCGCGATAGGCGTACCAGCCGCCCAGCCGGTTATCGCCGATCGAACCGACGCGGGCCGACAGGGTGGCGAACACGCCGCGGCCGCGACGCGGCAGCAATGGCAGGAAATGCTTCATCAGCAGCGCCGGCCCGATCGCATTCACCGCGAAGGCGTGCGCCATGTGCGCGGCGTCCAGGTCGCGCCACGATCGCTCCGGCATGAACCCCGCGCCATGCAGGAAGCCGGTGGCGTCGATCACCAGGCCCGGCATGCCCAAGGCCGCCACATGCGCCGCCGCCGCCTCGATCGTGTGCTCGTCCAGCAAATCGACGGCAGGCACCGAGCTTCGCCCCAGCGCCACCACGGACCACCCCTTGGCACGCAGCGCCTCCGCCAGCGCCGCGCCCACGCCGCCGCTCGCCCCGATCACCACCGCCATCTCAGCCATGCCGCATTCCGCCCATTGTCCGGTGCGGAATGTGGGGGTGTCGCGCCGAAGCGCTACATCCCAAGCAGGGCCGCGCGGAACCGATCACGCACCACATGCGGCCGCAGGCTACGTTTCTTGCGCAGGGCCGGGCCCTCCTTCACCCGCAACAGGATGAAGGCCAGCCCCGGGGCCGCCAGAATGCGGCGCCCCTCGTCGATCTCGGCCAAGGTGTTGATCACATGCACCACCGGAAAGCCGAACCCGGCGGCGATGCGGTCCAACTGGACCCCCAGCCCGGTATGGCTGTCCTGGTTGCCGGTCTCGCCGTAATGCCCGTTATCGACGCACACGATCTTCAGGTTGGCCGGCGCCACCAGCGCGATCGTGCCGAGCGCTCCGATGTTCATCAGCAATTCGCCGTCGCCGGTGATGCCCAGCACGCGGCGCGACGGCTGTGCCAGCGCCAGCCCCAGCGCCATCATCGGCGCGGCCCCCATGGCACCGCCCAGCCCGAACACGTTCGGCCCGTCATCGGTCATGGCGCACAACTCCTGTGCCGTGCCGGCCAGCCCGGCGGCCACCAGCCAATCCTGCGGCCGCTCGATCAACGCCGGCACCGCCTCGCGCCGGTCCAGCACCGCGTCTGGCTGGTTCACCCCGGCAATCCGCTTCAACTGTGCCATCGCTATCCCCTCAGAACGCTTTGGCGCCAAGCAGCCGCTGGCCCAGCAGCACCGCCACCGCCTCGCCCGAGCCCCACACCATGGTGCAGGCCGCCTGGATCGTCGGCATCACGTCCTGGGCCGCATCGGCGCGCAGCACCACCACGCCCATCGCCTCCAGCACCGCCTGGGTGGCGCGCCCCATCGGGAACTGCCACGGATTGCCCTCGCCCAAATCGCCGCGCATCGACACCAGCATCAGCAGTGGAAACCGCGCCCCTGCTGTCAGCGACAGCATGTTGATGCAGTTGCCCACGCTGCTGCTTTGCATCAGCAGCACGCCCCGCGCGCCACCCAGGTCGGCGCCGGCCAGCAGCGCCACCCCTTCCTCCTCGGTGGTCAGCGGGATGGAGTGCACGTCGGGGTCGGCCAGCGAGCGGTCGATCATCACCCGGTGCCCGGCGTCGGGCACATAGGCAATCTGCGTCACCCCCTGGGCGCGCAGCTGGTCGTACATCGCATGCGCCCAGGCTGGACCAGCGCCGGGGCGGGCGGCTTCGGCCATCAAAGCAACTGGTCGCACAGGTACGGCTTGCCCGCCTCTGGGCGGCAGGCGAACACGTATTTGCCGAGCTGGACAATCACCCGGTCCTTCGAATCCACCGCTTTCACCTGCGCCCCGTCGCCCATCAACTTGGCGAACGGCACATCCTTGCCGCCCTGCGACTGGGCTGGCGCGGGTTGCGCGGGCGCGGCCGGCGCCTGGGCAAGGGCCGGCCCTGCGGCGAGGGCCAGCACGAAGGCGGCGAATGCAACACGAACCATGTCAATTCCTTCCAATTCAAACCACCGATAGCGACGGCGCTCTGGCGCACAACAGCACCGATCCGCCCTCCGCTCAATCCTACCGCCGGCGCGGGAGCCGGCTACAGCGTCTTGATCGTGCGCAGATCGGCCGCCACCTCCACCGGCGCCGCGGTGGCGGCCCGCACCTCGTCCACCGTCACCCCCGGCGCGATCTCGCGCAACAGGAAGTGGTCGCCCATCGGCCGGAACAGCCCCAGGTTGGTCGCCACCACCGACACCACTCCGCGTGCGGTCACCGGCAAGGCGCATTGGCGCAGCAACCGCGGCGACCCATCCCGCGTCGAATGCTCCAGAATGACAAAAACCTGCTTGGCGCACGCCGCCAGGTCCATCGCCCCGCCGATCCCGCCGCCATTGGCCCCGGCCACCTTCCAGTTGGCGAAATCCCCGTTGCACGCCGCCTCGTAGATGCCCAGCACCGTCACATCGATGCGCCCGCTGCGAATGATCGCGAAACTGTCGGCGTGATGCACCACCGCCGCCCCAGGATTGAGCGACACGTTCTGCCCGCCGGCATTGACCAGATGCAGGTCCTCCTGCCCCGCCGGCAGTACCGGCCCATAACCGATCACGCCGTTTTCGGAGTGGTAGATGATGTCGGTGTCGATCGGCGTGTTCGAGCACATCGTCGGCATGCCAACGCCCAGGTTGACGATCCAGCCATCCTGGAATTCCTGCGCCAACCGGTCGGCGATCTGCTGGCGCTCCAGCCCCTTGTTGCCGCTCACGACACCTTCTCCTTCGCTACCCGCTCGGCCCGCCTGCCCGGCCACAACCCCTCTGGCGCCGGCGGAATCTTGACCATGCGTTGCACAAATATCCCCGGCGTGTGCCCCACGGGGGGGTGGGTCCCCCCGACCGGCACCAAGTGGCCCACCACCCCCCCCAACAACACCGACACC
>JBBQOT010000058.1:0-9612 GCA_038331165.1 Acetobacterales bacterium | reverse complement strand
CCTCACCGCCGCCGAGCGCAACCTGCTCAGCCAGATCTTCCGCTTCTTCACCCAGGCGGATGTCGAGGTGAACAACTGCTACATGAAGCACTATTCCCAGGTCTTCAAACCCACCGAAGTCCTGATGATGCTGTCCGCCTTCTCCAACATCGAAACCGTCCACATCGCCGCCTACTCGCATCTGCTCGACACCGTCGGCATGCCTGAAATCGAATACACCGCCTTCCTCCGATACAAGGAGATGAAGGACAAATTCGACTACATGCAAACCTTCCGCATCGACAGCAAGCACGAAATCGCCAAGACCATGGCCGCCTTCGGGGCCTTCACCGAGGGCCTGCAGCTCTTCGCCTCCTTCGCCATCCTGCTCAACTTCCCCCGCTTCGGGAAGATGAAGGGCATGGGCCAGATCATCTCCTGGTCGGTGCGCGACGAAACCCTGCACTGCCTGTCGATGATCCGCCTGTTCCGCACCTTCGTGCAGGAAAATCCCGAAATCTGGACCGAGGAACTGCGCCGCGAGCTCTATCTCACCTGCGCCACCATCGTCGACCACGAGGATGCCTTCATCGACCTCGCCTTCGAACTCGGCGCCGTCGACGGCCTCACCGCCCCCGAGGTGAAGCAATACATCCGCTTCATCGCCGATCGCCGCCTCACCCAGCTCGGCCTTGACCCGCTGTACCACGTCGACGCCAACCCGCTGCCCTGGCTCGACGACATGCTGAACGCCCCGGAACACGCCAATTTCTTCGAAAGCCGCTCCACCGAGTACAGCAAGGCCTCCACCACCGGCACATGGGAAGACGCCTTCGCCGATCACGTCTTCGAGACACCACAGCCAGATGGTGCGATTCTTCCCGCCGAGTGAGTAAAATCACGCGGGTTTGACGCGCCCGTCTCGTTAAAGTTCCGCGTCGCATTCCATATGCTTCCCAGGCGGTTTACGACGCTGGGTCGGATCGCCAGGGAACATCGATGCTGAAGACCATCCGCTACGCCGCCTTCGCTCTCATCGCCGTCATCGCCGCCGGCTGGGGTGTCGTGTGGCTGCGGGGTGGTGGCATGGCCCAACTGGGGCTCGACAATATCGGCCTGGCGATGCCCGGCGGCGTCACCCTCGGCGGCCCGTTCACCCTGGTCGACACCACCGGCGCCACCGTCACCGACGCCTCCTACCGCGGAAGCTGGATGCTGATCTATTTCGGCTACACCTATTGCCCCGACGTCTGCCCAACCGAACTGCAAACCGTCTCCACCGCACTCGACCGCCTCGGCCCCTTGGCCGGTAAAATCGCGCCGATCTTCATCACCATCGACCCCCAGCGCGACACCCCAGCCGCCCTGGCCGAATACGTCAAGCTGTTCGACGAACGCCTCATCGGCCTTACCGGCAGCCCCGAACAGATCACCGCCGCCGCCCGCGCCTATCGCGTCTACCACGCCCGGGCGAACAGCAAGGACGCCAGCGACTACCTGATGGACCACTCATCCTTCATCTACCTCGTCGGCCCCGACGGCACGTTCCGCGCCTTGTTCCGCCACGGCATGGCGCCCCAGGAAATGGCCGATGCCCTGAAAACCCGGCTATCCGCCGGTAGCTGAGACTGAACGGTAACCGTTTCGCCATAGAGTCACGCGTCCGGTCCCATACGCGGTGACAGGAGGAAAGAGATGCAACAGATCACGGAGGACCAGGAGGACCGGCACCAGGCGCCGGCTGGGCGCGACCCCGCACCCGCGGCGACCCCGCGCTACAGCCGCCGCTTGTCCGATAAGATCCTGATCGCCTTCCACCACGCCTGCGACCAGGGTGATTTCGAGGTGGCAGACCAGTTGCTGCACGTGCTGGAAATGATGCTGCGCCGCCGCGTCCTCAGCCCCGACCTCAACCGCCGCCGCAGCATGGACAGCCTGGTCGCTGCCCACGAGCGCCTCTGGCACCTGCGCCACCCCGAGGAAGCCCAGGGCTAAACCGCCAGCGCCTGGCCATCACGCAGGATCGCCTCCGCCGCGGCGGTGAACCCGCCATTCGCCTCATGCAGCACCAATCCGGGCATCACCCGGCTCGGCCCCCGCCCACCCCGGATCGCCTGCAACAGCACCAGCCGCGCCGGCCGCCCCGCCTTCGCCCACAACGGCAAGATCGTCGGGCTGCCGCACCCCGCCGCCGCCACCGCCGCCAATCCCCCGGCCAAATGATCCGCCCCCAGGATCAGCGTCAGCGTGCCCCGATGCCGCAGCGCCGCCGCCAGCGCCCGCGCCCACGCCTCCAGCAACGCCGGGCTCGCCCGCCGCGCCGCATCCCGCCGCGCATCGGGCGAGGCCGTAGCGGCTTCGGTGTGCCACGGCGGATTGGCAAACGCATGGTCGAACCCGCCCACCCCGCGCCAACTGGTCAGGTCGGCGGTTTCAATCGCCAAGCCCGCGCAATCGTTCTCAGCCAGGTTGCGCCGCGCGAGGTCCGCCATCGCGGCATCGCGCTCAATCCCCACCCCGGTGATGCCCGCCACCCGCGCGGCCAGGCACAGCAGCGCGCTGCCCGCCCCGGTGCCACCCTCCAGCACCCGCGCGCCCGCCCGCGCCGGAATGGCGGCGGCCAGCAGCACCGGTTCCAGCCCGCTGCGATGGCCCTGGCACGGCTGGGCATGGCGCACCCGCCCGCCCAGCAACGTGCCTGCCGAGGTCGCAAGCTGCATCACGCCTCGCCGGCCTCGGCCAGCACCGCGCGCGCCCGGGCAAGATCTTCATCGGCCACCACCAGCCGGCGCGGGATGGCACCGATACTACCCTCGACCCCGCTGGCGAACTCGTCGAACACCAGGCACTCGATCCCGGCATCGCGCAGCAGCACGCGCAAAAAGCTGATGCGCACCGGGTCGTTGGTGAGGGTTACGGTTTGCATCTTCAAAGACTTTCATTCGATCCGCCGTGTCAGGCCCGGCTGGTCGTGGCGGCTGGGTTGCCTTGACCCTGCTTCGGGCGCGCCGATATGGTGAACCAACCGCCTTCGCCTGTCATTCCTGCCGTAGCACCTTCGGGAGAGCCAATTGGGCGTCGCCGCCACCCTGCCTGCAACCATGCCGACGCAAGCGGCCGGCCCGTCCGCCGCGGCGCCCGATGCGCTGTCGGCGCTGCTGGCCATGTTGCACGACGACATGGAGTCGACGAACCGGGCGATCGTGGCGCGCATGGAAAGCCCGGTGGCGCTCATCCCGCAGCTCGCCGCCCATATCGTGGCCGCCGGCGGCAAGCGGTTGCGCCCGTTGCTGACCCTGGCCGCTGCCCAGCTGTGCGGCTATCCCCCGCCCGGCAGCGACGGCCAGCGTCATGTGCAGCTTGCCGCCTGCGTCGAGTTCATCCACACCGCGACCCTGCTGAACGACGACGTGGTGGACGAAAGCCTGCTGCGCCGCGGCCTGGCCAGCGCCAACGCGGTCTTCGGCAACAAGGCCTCGGTGCTGGTGGGCGATTTCCTGTTCGCCCGCGCCTTCCAGCTGATGGTCGAGGACGGCTCGCTCAAGGTGCTCGACATCCTGTGCCGCGCCTCGGCCACCATCTCGGAGGGCGAGGTGCTGCAACTGGTGATCCAGAACGACCTCGCGGCCAACGAGACGCAATATCTCGACGTGATCAAGGGCAAGACCGCGGCGCTGTTCGTGGCCGCCTGCCAGGTCGGCGCGGTGGTGGCCGACCGCCCGGCGGCGGAGGAGCGGGCGCTGGCCGAGTTCGGCCTCAACCTCGGCATCGCCTTCCAACTCGTTGACGACGCGCTGGACTATGCCGCCGACGAGGCGACATTGGGCAAGACGGTGGGCGACGATTTCCGCGAGGGCAAGATCACCCTGCCGGTGCTGCACGCCTATCACGCCGGCGATGCCGAGGAACAGGCGTTCTGGCGCCGCACCGTGGGCGAGCTGAAACAGACCGTCGCCGATCTGGCGCAGGCGATGCGGCTGATGGAACGTCACGGCGCGATCCCGGCCACGTTGGCCCGGGCGGCGGGCTTCGCGGCTGAAGCCAGGCGTGCGCTGGCGGTGTTCCCGTCCTCGGCGATGCGCGCCCGGCTGATGGACGTCGCCGACTACACCGTCAGCCGCGCCCGCTAAGGCGGGCGAATGACGCGCGACTTGTGAGCATCTCGCTGGTGCGCTAAAGCCGCGCGCTCACGGTCGCCGCTGCGGGCGTGGTGAAACTGGTAGACACGCCAGATTTAGGTTCTGGTGGCGCAAGCCGTGGGGGTTCAAGTCCCTTCGCCCGCACCACGTTGCGTTCGCAGAGTAATGAGGACCGCCGCGCAAGCGGCTGGATGGACGAGGATTTCCCGGCAGATGCAGGTCACCGAGACGCTTTCCGAAGGGCTCAAGCGCGCCTTCACCATTGTCGTGCCGGTGGCCGATATCGAGGGCAAGCGCACCACCCGGCTCGCCGAATTGGGCCGCACCGCCAAGCTGCCCGGCTTTCGCCCGGGCAAGGTGCCGATGGCCGTGGTGCGCACCCGCTTTGGCAGTGCGGTGATGGCCGAAGTGCTGGAGGAGAGTGTCAACGACGCCACCCGCCGCGTGCTGAATGAGCGCGGACTGCGCGCCGCCACCCAGCCCAAGGTGGAGGTGGTGACGCTGGACGAGGCCCAGGACCTGGAGTTCAAGGTCGAGCTGGAGTTGCTGCCCGACATCACGCTGCCTGATTTCGGCGCCATCGCGCTGACCCGGCTGAGGGCGACGCCGAGCGATGACGCGGTGGCCGCGGCGCTGGAGCAGATGGCTGCGCGCGCGAAGGAGATGGTCGATGTGCCC
This sequence comes from Acetobacterales bacterium, assembly GCA_038331165.1. Taxonomy (GTDB): domain Bacteria; phylum Pseudomonadota; class Alphaproteobacteria; order Acetobacterales; family Acetobacteraceae; genus CAMDGX01. The sequence continues at coordinate 4,816 of JBBQOT010000058.1, read as the reverse complement.
GAAGCGCGCCCGGCCATCAAGGGCGAGGTGCTGGTCTGCGACTTCCTGGGCAAGCTGGACGGCGAGCCGTTCACCGGGGGGGCTGCCAGCGACATGGACATCGAGGTTGGCGGCGACGGCTTCATCCCCGGCTTCACCGAGCAGCTGGAGGGCATGTCCGCTGGCGAGAGCAAGACCATCACGGTGAATTTTCCGGCCGAGTACGGTGCTGCCGAACTGGCCGGCAAGGAGGCGACCTTCGATATCACCGCCAAGGCGCTGAAGCGCGCGGTGCTGCCGGCGGTCGATGACGAGCTGGCCAAGAAGTTCGGCTTCGAGGCGCTGGACGAGATGAAGGACCTTATCCGCGGTCAGATCCAGCGCGAGTACGACCAGATCTCGCGCATGCGCATCAAGCGCCAGCTGCTCGACGCCCTGGCCGCCATGGCGGATTTCCCCATTCCCGAGTCCATGGCCGCCGGCGAGTTCGACGCGATCTGGCAGCGCCTGGAGCAGGACCGCAAGTCGGGCCAGATCGACGAGGAAGACAAGGCCAAGGACGACGACACGCTGAAGGCCGAGTACAAGGCGATCGCCGATCGGCGCGTGCGCCTGGGCCTGCTGCTGGCCGAGATCGGCCGGTCCAAGGAGATCACCGTCACGCCGGACGAGATGATGCGTGCCATGCGCACCGAGGCGGGGCGCTATCCGGGGCAGGAACAGCAGATCATGGACCTGTTCCGCAAGAACCCGAACGTGGCCGAGTCGCTGCGTGGCCCGATCTTCGAGGAGAAGGTGGTCGATTTCATCCTGGAGCTGGCCAAGGTCGTGATCACCGAGGTGACGCCCGAGGAGCTTGCGGCCGAGCCGGTGGCGACGCCGGCGGCCTGAGGCGGGTCAAGGGGGGCAGCCACGCAACGGGCGCGGCCCAGACCTGGGCTGCGGCGCGTCCTGGCGGACAAGGTGTTCGTCCCTACTTAACGTGCGGGCATTATCGTGGTTGTCTTGCCGCTGTCGCCCGCGCGGGCGCCGGTTTCGGAAGGGTCGCCCGGGTGGCCCCGGTTTCGCAAGGGTCGCCCGCGTGGGCGACGGCATCGGAAGGTTCGAGAGCATGTGGGATCGTGATCCCGTCGAGGTCTACAACAATAACCTGGTTCCGATGGTGGTCGAGCAGACCGCGCGGGGCGAGCGCAGCTATGACATCTATTCGCGCCTGTTGAAGGAGCGGATCATTTTCCTTACTGGCCCGGTCTACGATCAGGTCGCCAGCCTGATCTGTGCCCAGCTGCTGTTCCTGGAGAGCGAGAACCCCAGCAAGGACATTTCCTTCTATATCAACTCTCCCGGTGGCGTGGTGACCGCGGCCTTGGCGATGTACGACACGATGCAGTACATCCGCAGCCCGGTTTCGACCGTGTGCATCGGCCAGGCCGCCTCGGCTGGCAGCCTGTTGCTGGCCGCTGGTGCTGCGGGCAAGCGATTCGCGTTGCCCTATGCCCGCATCATGGTGCACCAGCCCTCGGGCGGGGCGCAGGGCCAGGCGACGGATATCGAAATCCAGGCGCGCGAGATCCTCAAGACCCGCGCCCTGCTGAACGGCATCTATGTTCGCCACACCGGCCAGCCGATCGAGGCGATCGAGCGCAAGCTGGAGCGCGACACCTACATGTCGGCCGAGGAAGCCCGTGATTTCGGGCTGGTGGACCAGGTGGTCGAGAACCGCCCGGCCGCGGTCGATCCGGACGCCAAGCCCTGAACGGGGTGGCGCACGCCGAACGCTGTCGTGCCATGGGGCGCCCCTGGCACGCTGCGTGCATAACGTTTTCGACAGCTGACGCCGCAACTCTGGCTGGCGCAGGGCGGGTTCTTGTCCCGCTGACGGGCCGGGGGCTAGAGTTGGGGTTGAGTGTTCCCGCTGGAGCGGGACAGGAGGGCGCGTGAGCAAGGCCGGCGACTCGAAGAATACCCTCTACTGCTCGTTCTGCGGCAAGTCCCAGCACGAGGTGCGCAAGCTCATCGCGGGCCCGACGGTGTTCATCTGCGACGAATGCGTCGAGCTGTGCATGGACATCATCCGCGAGGAGCACAAGACGCACCTGGTGAAGTCGCGCGACGGGGTACCGACGCCGAAGGAGATCTGCAAGGTGCTGGACGATTACGTGATCGGTCAGGTCCATGCCAAGCGGGTGCTGTCGGTGGCCGTGCACAACCACTACAAGCGCCTGGCGCACGGCGCCAAGAACAACGACGTCGAGATCGCCAAGTCGAATATCCTGCTGCTCGGCCCGACCGGTTCGGGCAAGACGCTGCTGGCGCAGACGCTGGCGCGCATTATTGACGTGCCGTTCACCATGGCGGATGCCACCACGCTGACCGAGGCGGGGTATGTCGGCGAGGATGTGGAGAACATCATCCTCAAGCTGCTGCAGGCCGCCGACTACAACGTGGAGCGGGCGCAGCGCGGCATCGTCTATATCGACGAGGTCGACAAGATCAGCCGCAAGTCGGACAACCCGTCGATCACGCGCGACGTGTCGGGCGAGGGGGTGCAGCAGGCGCTGTTGAAAATCATGGAGGGCACCGTGGCCTCGGTGCCGCCGCAGGGCGGGCGCAAGCATCCGCAGCAGGAGTTCCTGCAGGTCGACACCACAAATATCCTGTTCATCTGTGGCGGCGCCTTCTCGGGGTTGGAGCGGATCATTTCCAGCCGCGGCAAGGGGGCGGGGATCGGCTATGGCGCCGAGGTGCGCGCCCCCGAGGAACGCCGGATGGGCGCAATCCTGCGCGAGGTGGAGCCCGAGGATCTGCTGAAATTCGGCCTGATCCCGGAGTTCATCGGCCGCCTGCCGGTGGTGGCCACGCTGGAAGACCTGGACGAGGCGGCGCTGATCGAGATCCTGACCAAGCCGAAGAACGCCCTGGTCAAGCAGTACGGCCGGCTGTTCGAGATGGAGGGCGTGAAGCTGTCCTTCACCGAGGATGCGCTGTCGTCCGTCTCGCGCCGGGCGATTGCGCGCAAGACCGGCGCGCGCGGCCTGCGCTCGATCATGGAGCAAATCCTGTTGTCGACCATGTTCGACCTGCCGAGCCTGGACAGCGGGGAGGAGGTGGTGATCAACCGCGAGGTTGCCGAAAGCCGCGCCAACCCGCTGTACCTCTATGGCAAGAAGGCCAGCGAGACGAGCGCCTGAGGCTGGCACATGCGCGAGGCGGCGCGTTGCCACGGGGCAGGTGTGCATCGGCGACGTGGTCGCTTTGCTGTCACCAGAATGTCAAACTCTTGCGACATGATCGGTGCATGACGATATGTCGAAGCATCTGCTGGTGCAGCTTGTGAACCCCGACCGCCGCTTTGGTCTGGTTCCGGCGTCGTACTGGGGGTGCGGTCCGTGCCCATGGTCGGGGCGGTCTGCCAGCCGACTGTCCCTATGGAGGTCATTTGATGTCTAGTTCCGACAATTCCGACGATCCCGTGCCGAAGGCGGCGGGCCCCAAGGTCGCCGCGGCCGACGCGACGGTGGTCGGCGAGCTGCTGCCGGTGCTGCCGCTGCGCGATATCGTCGTCTTTCCGCACATGATCGTGCCGCTGTTCGTGGGCCGGGAGAAATCCGTCCGCGCGCTGGAAGCGGTGATGAAGGAGGACAAGCAGATCCTGCTGGTCGCCCAGAAGAACGCCGCCCAGGACGACCCCTCGGCCGATGACATCTTCCGCATCGGCACGGTATCGACGATTCTGCAGCTGCTGAAGCTGCCAGACGGCACGGTGAAGGTGCTGGTCGAGGGCGGCCGCCGCGCCAAGATCACCGCCTTCAAGGAGACCGAGAACTATTTCGAGGCCTTCGTGGAGCCGATGCCTGATAGCGGAACCGACGCCAAGGAGCTCGACGCCCTCGGCCGCACCGTGGTCAGCCAGTTCGAGCAGTACATCAAGCTCAACAAGAAGATCGCGCCCGAGGTGCTGGTTTCGCTGAACCAGATCGACGACCCCTCCAAACTGGCCGACAGCATCGCCCAGCACCTGAACCTCAAGATCCCCGAGAAGCAGGAACTGCTGGAGGCCGCGAAGGTTGGCGACCGGCTGGAGCGGGTGTTCGGCCACATGGAGAGCGAGATCGGCGTGCTTCAGGTGGAGAAGCGCATCCGCAACCGCGTGAAGCGGCAGATGGAGAAGACGCAGCGCGAGTACTACCTCAACGAGCAGCTCAAGGCGATCCAGAAGGAGCTGGGCGACGGCGAAGACGGCAAGGATGAGACCGCCGAGCTGGAAGCCCGCATCAAGAAGACCAAGCTTTCCAAGGAAGCGCGCGAGAAGGCACTGGGCGAGCTGAAGAAGCTGCGCACCATGAGCCCGATGAGCGCCGAGGCGACCGTGGTGCGCAATTACCTCGACTGGATCCTGTCGATCCCGTGGAAGAAGCGCAGCAAGGTGAAGAACGACGTGAATGAGGCCGAGAAGGTGCTCAACGCCGACCATTACGGGCTGGAGAAGGTCAAGGAGCGGATTCTGGAGTATTTGGCGGTGCAGTCGCGCAGCCCGAAGATCCGTGGCCCCATCCTGTGCCTGGTCGGGCCGCCGGGCGTGGGCAAGACCTCGCTGGGCATGTCGATCGCGCGGGCGACGGGGCGTAACTTCGTGCGCATGTCGTTGGGCGGGGTGCGCGACGAGGCCGAGATTCGTGGCCACCGGCGCACTTATATCGGCTCGATGCCCGGCAAGGTGGTGCAGGGCATGAAGAAGGCCAAGACGTCCAACCCGCTGTTCCTGCTGGACGAGATCGACAAGCTGGGAGCGGATTGGCGCGGCGACCCGTCGAGCGCGCTGCTGGAGGTGCTGGAC
>JBBQOT010000057.1:0-9640 GCA_038331165.1 Acetobacterales bacterium | reverse complement strand
TCGGGCGGGCGGTCGGCGCTGGCAGGCAAGACGCTGAAGGACATGGGGTATACCGACGTGCGCAACCTCGGCGGGTTCAAGGGCTGGGCGGATGCGGGCGGCGAGGTCGATAAGGCTTGATTGGGCTGTTTGGGTAAGGTTAAGGCCAGGGCTTTGCCCAGGACCCACCAGGGGCCAAGCCCCTGGACCTTGAATGGAAGACAATGAAACCGTTCCTAAAATCCATTGGATTTTAGGAACGGTTGGTTTTCCAATGTTATGAGGTCCAGGGGCTCGGCCCCTCGCGCGAAGGCGCGCTCGGGACCTCGTGGGGTTTGGGGCGGAGCTCCAATCTTGTTGGATTTTATCGTTATTTATTACAAATGAAATTACGCTTCCAGCGACTCGCGTAGCATTTCGAGTTCCAGCCAGCGTTCTTCGGCGGTTGCCAGATCGGTGGCGGCTTTGGCGAGGGCGTCGGTGGCCTTCTGGAAGGTGGCGGGGTCGCGGCGGTAGAGGTTGGGGTCGGCCAGCCTGGTTTGCAGCTGTGTCATGTCGGCGTGGAGTTTTTCCATTTGGGCGGGCAGTTGCTCCAGCGCGTGCTTGTCTTTGAAGCTGAGTTTGCGCGCCGGGGTTGTGGCTGACGGGGCGGTGGCTTGGGCTTTTGGTTTTGCGGCGTCGCGCGGCTGGGTTTGGCCGACCGGGAGCCAGGGGGGCGCGCCGCGTTGGGCGAGCATGTCGCTCCAGCCGCCGGCGTAGTCTTGCCAGGTGCCGTCGCCTTCGGCGAGCAGGACGTTGGTGCAGACGCGGTCGATGAAGTCGCGGTCGTGGCTGACCAGCAGGACGGTGCCGGGGTAGTCGGCCAGGAGTTCCTGCAGCAGTTCCAGGGTTTCGAGGTCGAGGTCGTTGGTTGGCTCGTCGAGCACCAGCAGGTTGCCGGGCTTGGCCAGGGCGACGGCCAGCGCGAGGCGGCCGCGTTCGCCGCCGGAGAGCACGCCGACCGGGGTGCGGGCCTGTTCGGGCGGGAACAGGAAATCCTTCATGAAGCCGATGACGTGGCGGGCCTGGCCGTTGACGATGACCTGGTCGCCGCCGCGGCGGCCGTTGGCGCCGGTGAGGGTGTCGGCGAGGGTGGCGGCGGGGTCGAGGCTGTCGCGCCGTTGGTCCAGCGTGACCATTTGCAGGGCGGCGCCGAGTTTCACGGTGCCGGAATCGGGTGCGAGTGCCCCGGTGAGGAGGCCCAGCAGGGTGGTCTTGCCGGCGCCGTTGGGGCCGATGATGCCGACGCGGTCGCCGCGCAGGACGCGGGTGGTGAGGCCGCGCACGATTGGGCGCTCGGCGTAGGATTTGTCCACAGCGTCGGCGACGATGACCATGCGGCCGGAGACGTCGCCCTCGGTGGCGGTCAGTTTCGGGCCGCCGGCGGGGCCGCGGAGTTGTTTGGTTTTTGCGCGCAGGTCGTGCAGATCGCCGAGGCGACGGACGTTGCGCTTGCGCCGGGCGGTGACGCCGTAGCGCAGCCAGTCTTCCTCCATGACCAGCTTGCGGTCGAGTTTGTGGCGCTCGCGGGCTTCCTGTTCCAGCGTGTCGTCGCGCCAGGGCTCGAAATGGGCGAAGCCGCGGTCGAGCCGGCGGGTGGCCCCGCGGTCGAGCCAGACGATGCCGCGCGAGAGCGATTCCAACAGGCGGCGGTCGTGGCTGATGAGCACCATGGCGGAGCGGAGGGACGCCAACTCGGCTTCGAGCCAGGCGATGGCGGGCAGGTCGAGGTGGTTGGTGGGCTCGTCGAGCAGCAGGATGTCGGGCGATGGGGCGAGCACGCGGGCGAGTGCCGCGCGGCGGGCTTCGCCGCCGGAGAGGCGGGAGGGGTGTTCGGCGCCGGTGAGGCCGAGGGCTTCGAGCAGGGTGCGGGCGCGGTGCGGGTCGTCGCCCGGGCCGAGGCCGGCCTGGACGTAGGCGAGGGTGCTGTCGAAGCCGTCGAGGTCGGGCTCCTGCGGCAGATAGCGGACGGTGGCGCCGGGCTGGACGAAGCGGGTGCCGGAATCGGGCGCGATCAGCCCGGCGGCGACCTTCAGCAGGGTGGATTTGCCCGAGCCGTTGCGGCCGACCAGGCAGAGCCGGTCGCCGGGGGAGACCGCGATTTCGGCCCCGCGCAACAGCGGGGCGGTGCCCAAGGTGAGGGAAATGTCGGACAGGAAGAGGATGGGGGGCGGCATGGAGCGGCTTCTAGCATGACCCGCGCCGCATGCCGCGCACGAGACCGCTTGCGCGTGCGCGCAATGCGCGGCAGGTTTGCGTTACGGGCGTGTCATGTCGCTGGCGCGCCCCGGGCGGCCCGGCCGCCATGCAGTTCCGGCCAACCGGCAGCATCGTCTGCCCGCAACCAGGAGATTTCGTATGCTGACGCGTCGTTCCACCTTCAAGGCCGCCGCCGGGATTGCGGCGGCCGCCAGCTTTGGCGTGAGTCAGAGCGCCCACGCCGCCGACAAGGTCATCAAGGTCGGGCTGAACCTGTCCTACACCGGCGCCGATGCGTTGGGTGCTCAGCGCATCGCCAACGGCGCGCAGATGGCCTTCGACGATGCCAACCGCAAGAAGACGGTGAAGGGTTACGTCTTCCAGATCGAGAAGTTCGACGACGCCACCGCCACTGCCGGCCAGTACGACCCGGCGCAAGGTGCGACCAATGCGCGCAAGATGGTTTCCGACCGCGCGATTTTGGCCGCCATTGGCCCGATGATGTCGGGCGTGGGCAAGGCGATGGCGCCGATCCTGTCGGCCGGCAACCTGGCGATCATTTCGCCGTCGGCGACCAACCCCGACATCACCGACCCCAAGTTTGCCAGCCAATTCCGGCCGGGCGGCAAGGCGGTGTTCTTCCGCACCGTCACGACGGATGCCTTCCAGGGCCCGAACATGGCGAACTACTACGCCGACGTGCTGAAGGTGAAGACGCTGTTTGTGCTGGACGACAGCGGGGCCTTTGGCGTGGGCATCGCCGACACCTTCGAGGCGCAGGCCAAGAAGAAGGGCATCACGGTGGTTGGCCGCGACCGGCTGGACCCGAAGGCGGCCGACTACGCGGCCGTGCTGACCAAGATCAAGTCGTTGAACGTGCAGGCGATCTACTACGGCGGCGTGACGCTGGCCGGGGTGAAGTTGGCCAAGCAGGCCTATGAGATCATCCCCAACGTGATCAAGGGCGGTGGCGACGGCATCTGGGGCACCGACTTCCTGACCGCGGGCGGCTTCCCAGCCGTGGATGGCTGGTATGCCACCCAGGCGAGCCCCGAGCTGGTGGGCGACCCGGCGCTGGCCGGCTGGAACAAGCTGTATGCTGACCGGTTCAAGAGCCAGCCGGACAACTACACCATCACCGCCCACAGCGCCGCCGAGGCGATCATTGAGGCGGCGCGCGTGGTGGCGGCCACCGGCAAGCCGGTGACCCGCGATGCCATTCGCGATGCGCTGCAGAGCGTGAAGGTGAAGACGATCCAGGGCGTGGTCGAGTTCGACGCCAATGGCGACATCAAGAGCAAGGTCGTCAGCGTCTACCAGATCAAGAAGGACGCCTCGAAGGGCCTCGATGATCCGTCGGCGCAGTTCAAGTACATCGCTGTCGCGCCTGAGTCGTGAGCGGCGCCAGCGTTTTTCGCTGGTGACGTTCTGATACGAGCCCGCCTCGGCTGCCGTTGGCCGGGGCGGGGGCCTTCTATTTTCTCGTGTGTTCGACACCCGGATTCGGGCTGGCGGATGCTTTGCGTGTGCCGGAGACCCGAGTTCGATGACCTTCTACGATCTGCTGCTGCAGCAGGTGATCAACGGCCTGAGCCTGGGCGCGATGTATGCGCTGCTCGCGCTGGGCTTCACCCTGGTTTACGGCATTCTCGAACTGATCAATTTTTCCCATTTCAACGTGTTCATGGTGGGCAGCTTCGTCGGGCTGTTCCTGCTGGAGAGCATGGGCGTTTCTGGCCAGTTGACGGTGATGAGCGGGTTGCCGCTGGTCGGCGTGCTGCTGGTGGCCTTTACCGGCACCATGCTGTTCTGCGGCGGGCTGGGGGCGGGGATAGAACGGGTGCTGCTGCGACCGCTGCGGGGCGTGCGCGGGCCGGCGCCGATGATCACCACCATCGGCATTTCCTACATCCTGTTCAACCTGGTGATCCTCACGCAGGGGGCTGATTCGAAGAACTTTCCCAATCCGCTGCCGCCGGTGACATGGCACCTGGGCGGCGCCGAGTTGAAATTGCGCGAGGTGTTGATCTGGGGGGTGGCGCTGCTGCTGATGGGCGGGCTGACCTATTTCGCCGGCTACACCAAAATGGGCAAGGCGATGCGCGCCACCGCACAGGATTCCGAGGCGGCGCGCATGATGGGGGTGGATGTCGACCGGGTGATTGCGACCGCGTTCTTCCTGGGCGGCGCGATGGCCGGGGCGGGCGGGTTGATCTTCGGGCTGTACTATAATTTCACCAGCTTCATCATCGGCTTCAAGACCGGGCTGTTCGCCTTTACCGCGGCCGTGCTGGGCGGCATCGGCAATGTGCCGGGGGCGATGATCGGGGGCATCCTGATCGGGCTGATCGAGGCGCTGTCGGGGGCCTATATCGCGTCCGCATGGTCGGATGTGATCGTGTTCTCCATCCTGGTGCTGGTGTTGGTGTTCATGCCCTCCGGCCTGTTGGGCCGCGTCGCCCCGAACAAATCGTAGGGGAGGGCGCGCGATGATTGCCGCCACCAAGGCCGCCCTGGCCCGCCCGTTTGCCGGGATGACGCCGCTCCAGCGCCAGTCGCTGAGCATCTGGGTGATTGCTGCGCTGCTGATCCTGTTTCCCTTCCTGCACGACAACGATGCCAACATCGATGCCATGGCCAATGCCGGCACGCTGGTGGCGCTGGCGCTGGGGCTGAACATCGTGGTCGGCTTCGCCGGGCTGCTCGACCTTGGCTATGCCGCGTTCTTTGCGCTGGGTGCGTATTACTACGGCATCTTCACCGCGTTCCAGATCATGCCGCCGTGGAGCGAGTTCTGGGAACCGTTCGCCTATGTCGGCCTGGTTGAGAAGATGAACCGTGGCGGGCCCGACCTGGTGCACTTCACCCTCAGCTTTTGGCTGGCGCTGCCAACGGCGGCGATGATCACGGCGGTGTTCGGCGTGATGTTCGGCGCGCCGACGCTGCGGTTGCGCGGCGATTACCTGGCCATCGTGACCTTGGGCTTCGGCGAGATCGTGCCGATTGTGGCGCGCAACATGGACAAGGTGACCGGGGGGGCCGCCGGGCTGAACGGGGTGCAGGCGCCGCGCCTGTTCGGCTGGTCGTTCGGGGTTGCCGCCTGGCCGTACTACTATGTGGTGCTGGCGCTGGTGGCGTTGCTGATCTTTGTGTCGCTGCGGTTGCGCGACAGCCGGGTGGGCCGGGCGTGGCGGGCGCTGCGCGAGGACGAGACGGCGGCCAGCGCGATGGGCGTGAACCTGGTGAACTACAAGCTGCTGGCATTCGCCATCGGCGCTGCCTTTGCCGGCACGACTGGCGTTGTGTTCATCGCCAAGTTGCAGACCGCAACCCCCGATATGTTCAACTTCAACGTCTCGGCCATGCTGCTGGTGATGGTGGTGCTGGGCGGCATGGGCAGCGTGTGGGGCGTGGTGCTGGGCGCGTTCCTGTTACAGATCATGCAGACATGGTTCCTGCCGGAACTGTCGTGGCTGCTGCGGCTGATCGGGGCCGGGGTGGGTTGGGACTGGTTGGCGCGCATTGAGCTGGTGGAGGCGATCCAGCTGATTTTCGGCTGCATCCTGGTGTTCATGATGCTGTTCCGCCGCGAGGGCTTGATCCCGGCGGTGAAGCGCCAGGCGGCACTGCACATCACCCAGCAGGCCGCCCAGGTGCAGCGCGGCGGCTTTGTTGGGCTGGACCGTATCGGCAAATGGAACCCCGGTACCGGCAATGCGCTGGAGGTGAAGGGCATCACGGTGCGCTTCGGCGGGCTGGTGGCGTTGAACGGCGTGGACCTGGTGGTGCCGGCGGGCGGCGTGGTGGCGGTGATCGGGCCGAATGGTTCGGGCAAGTCGACGCTGTTCAACGTGATCACCGGGTTGGTGGAGGCCGACAGCGGGTCGATCAAATTCGAAGGGGTGGAATTGCTGGGGCTGCGGCCCGACCAGATTCTGGAGAAGGGGGTGGCCCGCACCTTCCAGAACATCCGGCTTTTCCCCAATTTGACGGTGCTGGAGAACGTGCTGATCGGCGAGCATGCGCGCTTGAATACCGGGCCGATCGGCGCCGTGGTGCGCCCGGCGCGGGTGCGCGCCGAGGAGGAGGGGGCGCTGAAATGGGCGACCGACATCCTCGCTTTGTTCGGCAACCGGCTGACGCCGCGCGCCGGGCAGATCGTCAGCAACCTGTCCTATGCCAACCGCCGGCGCGTGGAGATTGCCCGCGCACTTGCCTCGCGCCCGCGCATTCTGTTGCTCGACGAGCCGACCGCCGGCATGAACCCGGCCGAGACGCTGGAACTGGCCGAGCAGATCAAGAGCCTGCACGATCTCGGCCTGACGATCCTGTTGATCGAGCACAAGCTGGATGTGGTAACCCGGCTGGCGCAAAACGTGGTGGTGCTGGACCACGGCGACAAGATCGCCGAGGGGCGCCCCGACGAGGTGCGGCGCAACGAGGAGGTGCTGCGCGCCTATCTCGGCCGGGCCGCCACCGCGGCTGCCGCCAAGGAGAAGACCAATGTCTGACGGGTCGGTGCTGTTGGAGTTCAAGGGCGTCGATACGTACTACGGCGATCTGCATGTGCTGAAGAATGTCGACTATTCCATCGGGCGGGGCGAGATCGTCTGCCTGCTGGGCGGCAATGCCTCGGGCAAGTCGACCACGATGAAGACGATCATGGGCGTGGTGCGGCCGCAGAACGGGCAGGTGCTGTTCGACGGGCAGGAGATCTCGAACCTTTCCACCAGCGACAGAGTGAAGCGCGGCATCGCGCCGGTGCTGGAGGCGCGGCGGCTGTTTCCGCGCATGTCGGTGTATGAAAACCTTGAGATCGGCGCTTACACGCGCAAGAAGGGTCCGGAGTTCGACGAGGATCTGGAGCGGGTGTACGGCCTGTTCCCACGGGTGAAGGAACGGCGCAGCCAGATCGCCGGCACGCTGTCGGGCGGCGAGCAGCAGATGGTGGCAATCGGGCGGGCGTTGATGGCGCGGCCGCGGCTGATCTGCATGGACGAGCCGTCGATGGGGTTGTCACCGCTGTTTGTGGAGCAGGTGTTCGACATCATCCAGACGATCAACAAGCAGGGCGTGACCATCTTCATGGTGGAGCAGAATGCCTCGATGGCATTGTCGATCGCGCATCGGGCCTATGTGCTGCAGACCGGCGTGGTGGTGCTGTCGGGGACGGCGGCGGAGATGCAGCAGAACGAGATGATCAAGCAGGCCTATCTGGGCGAAATGCAGGTGGAGACGGCGGGCTGAACGGATTTGTGACGCTGCGGCTGTTGGGTGCCGAGCGGCGCATCGTCGGCGGTCGGTTCGACGATTTTACCCCGCCCGGCATCGGCGTGTGCCTGGAGGTGCGTTCGCATATGGCTGAGCTGGCCGATGTGCTGGTCGATGTGCCGGACTTCGCCCCGCCGACGCAGGCGCAGCTATGCGACGGCCTGTTGCGGACGCTGGAACTGATGCGTGATGCGCCGGATTTGCCGGTGTATGTCGGCTGTGCCGCCGGGCTTGGCCGCACCGGGACCTTCATCGCGGCGTTGGCGCGCCTGGCGGGCATCGAGGATGCGGTGGCCTGGACGCGCCTGCACTACAACCGCCGCGCGGTGGAGACGACGGGGCAGGAGGCGGCCGTGGCGGCGCTTGACGTGGCGGCGGTCTGGGCCGCCTATGCCGCGAAATCCTGACGCCGTGCGCGCTTGTTGAACGGGCGCGGGGCCTGCCCGGAGGTTCGTTGCATGCGCCTTTCCCGCCGCCTTGCCCTGGCCATGGGTGCCACCGTGCTTGCAGCACCCGCGCGGGCCGCGGGGCCGATCCGGCTTGGGCTGTTGCGCACCGCATCGCCGGCGCCGCTGTACATCGCCCAGGAGCGGGGGTTTTTTCGCGACGCCGGGGTGGAGGTGGCGTTCCGCTTTTTCGATGCGGCCCAGCCGATCGCGGCCGCCGCGGTGTCGGGCGACACCGACATGGGCATCACCGCGCTGACCGGCGGGTTCTTCGCGCTGGCCGGCCGCGGCGAGCTGGTGGTGATCGGTGGCGGGCTGCACGAGCAGAAGGGGGTGCGGCTGACCGCCGTTCTGGTGTCGAAGAAAGCCTATGAGGCGGGGCTGACCTCGCTGGGCAAGCTGGCGGGCAGCAGCTTCGGCATCACCCAGTATGGCTCCAGCTTCCACTACATGATCGGGCGGCTGGCGGAGTTGCAGGGGTTCGAGCTGAAGGGCATGACGCTGCGACCGTTGCAGACGGTGCAGAATATGGTGGCCGCGGTGCGCACCGGGCAGGTGGATGCGACGATGGCGATCGCCTCGATGGCAACCCCGGCGGCGGCGAGTGGCGAGGCGGTGATCCTGGGGTGGATGGGCGACCTGTTGCCGTATCAGATCACCGCGCTGTTTGCGTCCAAGGCGATGGTCGGGGGCCGGGCCGATGACCTGCGCAAGTTCTGCGCTGCCTATCAGCGCGGCATCGCGGCCTATCGCGCGGCGTTCCTGCGCGTGGACGCGGCCGGTGCGGCGCAATATGGGCCGGCGACCGATGCCGCAATCGCGGATATCACCAAGTATGTGTTCATCGGCGACCCGTTGGCCGGGGACAAGATCAAGGCCGGGTTGGGGTGGTACGATGAGGGTGGGGCACTGAACGTGGCCGATGTGCGCAACCAACTCGCCTGGTTCAGCGCGCAGGGCATGGTGAAGGGCGAGGTCGATGCCGGCGCGATCATCGACACTAGGTTCCTGCCGACGCGGTGACGGTGCGCGGCGTGTCCGCGGCCGGCGTGACAGCCGTCGGTCTGCGCGCGGAGGGGATCGGGCATCGGTTCGGCGCGTTGGAGGTGCTCGACGGGATCGACCTGGAGGTGACGCCCGGTGAGGTGACGGTGCTGCTGGGCCCGTCGGGGTGCGGCAAGTCGACGCTGCTGGCGATCCTGGGCGGGTTGCTGGCGCCGGCGCGCGGCTGGGTGGTGATGACCGGTACGCCGCCGGCCGACAGCCTCAACCCGCTGACCTACGTGTTCCAGGATTTTGCGCTGCTGCCGTGGCGGCGCGTGGCGGGCAATGTGGCGCTGGTGCTGGAGGGGCGGATGGGCCGCGCGGCGCGGGCGGCGCGGGTGGCCGAGGTGCTGGCGCTGACCGGGTTGTCGGAGTTTGCCGGCGCCTGGCCGCGCCAGTTGTCGGGCGGGATGCGCCAGCGGCTGGGCATTGCGCGCGCGCTGGCGGTGCGCCCGGCGGTGCTGCTGATGGACGAGCCGCTATCGGCGCTGGATACGCCGACCCGGTTGCTGTTGCAGGACGAGTTCTCCCGGGTGATCGCGCGCGCGGGGGTGAGCTGCGTCTATGTCACGCATAATTTGTCCGAGGCGGTGCGGATGGGGCACAGCGTGGTGGTGCTGTCGCGCCGGCCCGGGCGGATTGCAGCACGGCTGCGCCTGGAT
>JBBQOT010000056.1:0-9663 GCA_038331165.1 Acetobacterales bacterium | reverse complement strand
TACAACCATGACCATGAACCGTCGAACCGCCCTTGCCATGGGCACCATCGGGGCGGCAGCCGGGCTGTTCGGGGCTGCTCGCATTGCCGTTGCCCAGGTCGTTGCTCCAGTGGCCAACACCTCCGCCTACCGGTTCCGGGTGGGCGACGCGATCGTCACCGCGATCCATGACGGCGTGGCGAGCCGGCCGCTGGAAGGCTTCATCCGCAACGCCTCGGTCGACGAATTCAAGGCATCGCTCACCGAAGCATTCCTGCCGACCGATCGCTTCACCATCCCGTTCACCACGCTGGTGGTGCAGACCGGCGGCAAGCTGGTGCTGCTGGATACCGGCAATGGCGATAGCGGCGCGCCGACTACCGGGCTGTGGATGAACAATTTCCGCGCCGCCGGCTTCGACCCGGCCCAGGTCGACATGGTGGTGGTCAGCCATTTCCACGGCGACCATATCAACGGGCTGCGGCTGAAAGACGGCACCGCGGTGTTCCCGCGCGCCGAGGTGAAGGTGTCCGCGCCCGAATGGGATTTCTGGATGGACGATGCCCGCGCCGCCGCTGCCCCCGACGGCATAAAGCCGGCCTTTGCCAATGTGCGCCGGGTGTTTGGCCCAATGGCCAAGGACGTCACCCGCTATCAGTGGGGCCAGGAAGTCGCCCCCGGTATCACCACCGTCGCCGCCGCCGGCCATACGCCGGGGCATACCGCCTTTGCCGTTACGTCCGGCAGCGGACGGCTGCTGGTGATGTCGGACACGACCAATAACCCGCAGGTTTTCGTTCGCAATCCCGATTGGTCGGCGATCTTCGACATGGATGCCGATGCCGCCCGCGCGATCCGGCATAAGCTGCTGGACATGGCGGCCAGCGAGCGGATGCAGACCAGCTTCTACCACGCGCCCTTCCCGGCGACCGGCTTCATCGCCCGCGACGGCGAAAAGCGCTACCGCATGGTGCCGGCGAATTGGTCGGCGGCGAGCTAGCGGAGGGCCACCACCAGGCAGCGTAACGAACGACCTATAAAGGAAGGCAAGGCCAGGGCTTTGCCCTGGACCCACCCACGGCCGACGGCCTTTGGGAACCCATTTGTTCTAGTCAGATGAGGTCCAGGGGCTCGGCCCCTGGTTGGGTTTGGGGCGACGCCCCATCCTTGGTGTCTGAGCGTCGTGCTTTGTTGGGGCTGGCATCACAGTGCGAACCAACTTGTGTCCACCGGCCCCGCCGCCTTGACGTAGATCGTCAGGTCGGCGCCGAAACCGGCATCGACGTTGCTCTGGATCATGCGCACGCTGCCCTGGTCCTCCCACCGCAGTTCGCCGGGCGCACCGGAGAAGGCGGCCGTGCCGATAAAGCTGAACGCGTCACGGGCCAGGGTGCCGGCGATGGCGTCGATGCGCGACAGATCCAGCCTTTCGCCCGCCGCGCGGTTGAAATCCTCGAAGGTCGCGGCATTCACCCCCGGCGCGCCCAGCGCCGAGGACAGGAACCGGAAGGCATCGCGCCCGCCGCCGCCGGTGATGCTATCCAGCCCGCTGCCGATCATGAACACGTCGGGTCCGGTCGTGCCCACCAGCGTGTCGTTGCCGGCGGTGCCATAGATCGTGTCGTCGTCGAATATGACACCGTCGGCGACGGCACGGGCGATGACCACTCCGGCGCTGGGGTTGGCCAGCGTTACAGTGAAGCTCTCGTTCAACTCCGCCGCGGTGTCGCCGGCCACCGACACGGTGATGGTCGCCGTGGTTTGCCCGGCCAGGAACGACACCGTGCCGGCAGGCAGCACGCCGCCGAAGAAGTCGGCGGCGTTGGTCGGCACCGTGCCGGCTACGGCGCCACCGGCCACCGACCAATCGACGCTGGCCGCGCCCGTGGACGTGCCGCTGCGCACGACGGTGTAGATGAAATCGGTGACCCCGGCATTGCCCTCGGCCCTGCCTCCCGGGACCGGCGCGATCGCCAGGCTGATGTCGTCATTGTAGATCACCGCGCCCGCCGAGGCCGTTGCAATGGTCGCCCCGGCTGGCGCTCCCGACAGCGTGACCGCGAAGCGCTCGTTGAACTCGCCTGCGGTATCGCCGGCCACGTCCACCGTCAGCGTCTTCACCGTCTCGCCGGCCAGGAAGGTGAGCGTGCCGCCAGGCAACACGCCGCCGGCGAAGTCGGCGGCATTGGCCGGCATTGTGCCGATGCCTGCTAGGCCCGCCACCTGCCAGTCGATCGTCTGCGCGGTCCCGGTCGCGCCGGCCCGGCTGACGGTGAAGGTGAACGGCGTGGTTCCGCCGGTCCCCTCCGGTCTGCTGGCGCTGAGTGCCCGCACCGAAAAGGCAGTGTCGTCGTTGAGGATGATACCCTGGGCGGCGACGGTGTCGAGCACCGTCCCCGGCGAGGGATTGGCCAGCGTTACCGCGAAGCTTTCGTTGAACTCGGCCGCGGTGTCGCCGGCGACCTGCACGGTGATCAGCTTGCTGGCCTCGCCCGCGGCGAAGCTCACGGTGCCGGTGGGCAGCACGCCGCCGGCGAAGTCGGTCGCGTTCGCCGCCAGCGTACCGGGGCCTGCCACGCCGGCCACTGACCAGTCGGCAAGCGTGGCACCGCCCAGGGCGCCGCTGCGGGTGACTGTGAAGGTGAAGTCCGTGGTGCCGGCCTGGCCCTCGGCGTGTACATTCGAGGTGCTGGCGATGGCCAGGTGCGAGCCCACGGCGACAGCGCTCACCGCCACGGTGACGTCGTCGAAGCGGGCGAACTCGATGCCGGTCATCGTGTCGGTCCCGTCCTGCCCGGTCACCGTCACTTCGCCACCGGCAAAGCCGAAGCTGTAGCTGGCGAAGGTGCCGGCGAACACCGCCGTATCGCTGCCGGCCCCGCCTTCCATCCGGTCGTCGCCCAGCCTGCCGGTCAGCGTGTCGTTACCGTTGCCGCCTTGCAGCAGGTTGCGCCCGACATTGCCTTTCAGATCGTCGTTGCCGGTGCCGCCAATCGCATCCTCGATGCGCGTGGTGGTCGCGGCGGTTAGCCCGGCGGTCAACGCGGCGACGATGTTGCTGCTGTCGACGGTTAGCTTCACCACCGCGCCGCGGCCAAGATCGGTCGTCAGGGTCTGGTAGACGGACTCATAGTTGTTGGCGATGGCGAAGATCGGGATGATGCCGGCCGCTTCAAGCGCCGTGCGAACCTGGCCGATCAGCGGATAGTCTTCCTGCGCGCCGTTGCCTGGCGTCAGGGGGTCGCCGTTGTTCGGCGTGGTGATGCCACCCGCCGCACCGTCGCCCGCGCGGTGGAACGGCGCGTCGGTGAACAGCACGACGAAATGCGACGAATCGGGACGAAAGCCGGTGTCGGCGGCGTGCAGCGCCACCTGCATCAGCGCCTCGATCTGCGCTTCCGGCTCGTCAACGCCGTTGCGGATCGTCAGGCCATTGTAGGTGGCGGTCAGCACTGCGGGGTCGGCGCTCAGCGCGTGTTCAAGCTGGTAGACCCACTCGCCGGGCGCGCCGAAGGGTGCGACCGGCTTGTCGACGAAACTGGTGACGCCGAACAGGCTGTCGGCCTGCACCGCGCGCAAGGCACCGACGATGGCGGGCACCAGGTTGCGCACGTTGGCGATGTCGTCACCGAAGGATCCGGTGAGGTCCTGCAGGAACTGCACATCCATCGGCACCGCTGTGGTGCCCACACGGCCGAGATGGCAGATCTCGCCTTCGATAACGCTGTCGGTCTCGCCCGACAGGTCGATGTGGTTGTCGGCGGAGCCCTCGCTGGCATCGAGCGTGTCGTGGCCAAGGAAATCCTCGATATCCACTGCTCCGCCATGCACCACGTAGCGGTCATCGCCGGCGCCGCCCGACAGCGTGGCGTGTCCGGCGCGCGAGATCAGCGTGTCGTTGCCGTCGCCGCCCAGCAACAGGTCGTCACCGCCGCCGCCGTCCAGCGTGTCGTTGCCGCTGCCGCCCGACAGGCGGTTGGCGCCATTGTTGCCGGTGGCCATATGGGCGTTGCCGACCAAGCGCACGTTCTCGATGTTTGCGGTGATGGTGGTCACATCGGCGTTGCTGACGACGGTGTCGGTGCCGCCGTCGGCCGCCTCGATCACCACGTCGCCGATATTGTCGACATAATAAGTATCATCGCCGGCCCCGCCGGACATGGTGTCGGCACCAGTGCCGCCATCCAACGTGTCCGCACCGTCGCCGCCCACCAGCGACTGGTGCCCTGCGCCGCCCGTCAGCGTGTTGTCCAGCGCGTTGCCGGTGCCGGTCGTACCGTCGCCGGATAGTTCCAGATTCTCCACATTGTCGGCCAGAATGACATCGACGCTGGCGACCACCGTGTCGATGCCGCCGCCGACGAGTTCGCTGATGGTGTCGCCGGCGTTGTCCACCACGTATCGGTCATCACTCGCCCCGCCGGCCATCGCATCGGCGCCGGCGCCGCCATCCAGCGTGTCGGCAAAAGCCGTGCCGGTGAGGCTGTTGTCCAGGCCGTTGCCGGTGCCGTGGCGCGCCGCACCCGCTAGCACGAGGTTCTCGACCTGGGCACCCAGCGCATAGTCCGCCGTCGCCAGCACCGTGTCGGTGCCGCCAAGGGCTGCTTCCTCCACCACATCGGCGGCGGTGTCGACGTGATAGGTGTCGTCGCCCTTGCCGCCGCGCAGCGTGTCGGCACCGGTCGCGCCGTCCAGCGTATCAGCAAAGTCGGTGCCGGTGATGGTGTTGGCCAACGCATTGCCGATGCCGTGCCGGGCCGCCCCGGTCAGTTCCAGGTCCTCCACCTCGCCATCCAGCGTGGTATCCACGGCCGATCGCACGGTGTCGTGCCCGCCGCCCGCCGCCTCGGCCACGTGGTCGCCGGCATTGTCGAAGATGTAGATGTCGTCGCCCTGCAAGCCGGTCATCAGATCGGCACCGCCAGCACCATCCAGCGTGTCGTCGCCCGTCGTGCCGGTCAACGTGTTGGCCAGCTCGTTGCCGGTGCCATGGCGCGCGGCGCCGGTCAGCACCAGCGCCTCGACCTGGTCGGGCAGGGTGAGGTCGATCCCGGTCTCGATAGTGTCGCTGCCGCCGCCGGGCAACTCGGTCACCACGTCGCCGACGCTGTCGACTACATAGGTGTCGCCGCCCAGGCCGCCGATCATGGTATCGGCTCCGGCCGCGCCGTCCAGGCGATCGGCGAAGTCGGTGCCGGTCAGGGTGTTGTCCAGCGCGTTTCCAGTGCCATGGCGCGCGCCGCCGATCAGCACTAGCTTCTCGACCTCGTCGGGCAGCGCGAGGTCGATCTGCGCACGCACCGTGTCGGTGTCGCCGCCCGGCAGTTCGGTGACCACGTCGCCCAGGCTGTCCACCACATAGGTGTCGTCGCCGACTCCGCCTGCCATGGCGTCGTTGCCGGTGCCGCCGTCAAGCGTGTCATTGCCGATGCCGCCGGTCAGGCTGTCGTTGCCCTCGTTGCCCTCAATCGTGTCGTTGCCGGCTCCTCCATCGATGGCGTCGCTGCCGCCCAGCCCCAGGATCGCGTCGTCGGTGCCGCCCACCACATGCGCGCCGCCAAAGCCCACGCCGATCACATCGTCGCCCGCGGTCCCGTAGATGTTCAGGTCGGGCTGCCAGTTTGCATCGGCGAACAGCGTGTACACGCTCTCGCCCAGCCCCGGCGCGCCGATCATCAGGTCGGGCGTCCCGTCGGCGTTGGCATCGGGCCCGATCGCCACGCTGGCGCCGGCTATGCTGCCGGCAGTGCCCACCACCTTGGCGCCGCCGATGCCCTGCGCCACCAGGCCCAGATCCACAGTGCCGGTGCCGCCGCCCCACACGACATAGACGGCGCCGGCATCCGAGCCGCCCGCGCTGTTGTGCGGCGCACCGATTACGATGTCGGCCATGCCGTCGCGGTTCAGGTCGGCCCCGCCCGCCAACGATAGGCCCTCCAGGTCGCCCGGCGACTCGGCCATGATCTGGAATCCGCCGGTCCCAAGCTGCACGTCGGTGAGGTTCACCGAAGCTGTGCCCGACTTGCCGAACACCACATACGCACTGTCGGAGCGCGGTGCGCCGATTAGGATATCGGCCTTGCCATCGCCGTTCACGTCGCCCAGCCCAGCTACCGCCGCACCGGCATTGTCGCCATCCGCGCCGGTGATCAGGAAGCCGCCCGTGCCCGCCGCGACACTCGTCAGGTTCACCTCGGTGCCGGTGCCCTTGCCGAACACGACATAGATCGCACCCGCGTGGGTGCCGCCGGTCGAGTGCTCGGGCGCGCCGATCAGAATCTCGGCGCGCCCGTCGCCGTTGAGGTCGCCGACGGTGCCGATCACCGCTCCCACAGCATCGCCGCCATCGGCACCGGTGATACGGAACCCGCCGGTACCCGCCGCCACGCTCGACAGATTGACACCCGAGTCGCTGCTCTTGCCCCAGACGACATAGACGGCGCCGGCATTGGTGCCGCCGGCGTCGCTGCCGGGCGCGCCGATCAGCACCTCACTCTTGCCGTCGCCGTTGAGGTCGCCGATCGCCATGATCGTGGTGCCGGCTGCATCGCCCGCCACCGTGCCCTTTATGGCATAGCCGCTGCCGCCGCCGGTATACGGGTCGCCGAGGTCCACGCCCGCCGCCACGGCGGAGCCCCAGACCACGAAGCCCACGCCGGCGCCGGCCAGCGCGCCGTTGGCCATGCCGGGCGCGCCGACCAGGATCTCGGCCCGGGCATCGCCGTTGAGATCGCCGATCGCGCCCACCGCCGCGCCGGTACGGTCGCCCGCATTCACCCCATCGATGATCATCCGCGTTCCGGGATCGTCGACAAAGATGCTGCTGCCGCCGGCGAACTGGTCCATCAACACGAAGATCCGCCCGGCATCCGGCAGCTTGTTGTCGTCGCCGGGGGCGCCGATCACCAAATCGGCGCGGCCGTCGGCGTTGAGGTCGGCGATCGCGCTGATCCATGGCGCCGCCGGCGCAGCGGTCACCGTGTTGCTGAAGTCGCCGGGTGCGACCGGCAGCAGGCGGAACGCCGTGCCGGTGTTCAGGGCGGAGCTCAGAAAAACCTTGGTCTGCGGGATCGGCATCGGACGCCTCCGGTGGATGCACGACTGCCCCTTTCCCGCAGGCGGCGATTGCCGCAGCATCGTTGGGTGTCGAAACTTCGGCCCGTATAATGTTCCCACCTGACGTGAAGCTGACAGGGCCGGGCACCCGCCGCGCAGGCGGTCACGATGGCGAGAGCAATTGTGAATTCGATGGCGAATACGATGGCAAAACTGGGGGGCGCGCGGCGTGCGCATACTTTTGCTGGAGGACGACGACGATCTTGCCCGCCGGCTGGCCGAGGTGCTGCGGCGTGCCGGCTTCACCGTCGATCGTGCCGCCGATGGTGACACCGGCTGGTACTTGGGCGCCCACACCGCCTACGACGCGATGGTGCTCGATCTCGGCCTGCCAGCGCTGCCGGGGCTGGAGGTGCTACGCCGCTGGCGTGCGGCCGCCCGCACCAGTCCGGTGCTGATCCTGTCGGCGCGCGCATCCTGGAGCGAACGGGTCGAGGGCCTGAACGCCGGCGCCGATGACTACCTGGGCAAGCCGTTCCAGCCGGAGGAGGTGGTTGCCCGCCTGCGCGCCCTGATCCGCCGAGCCGCCCAATCGGCTTCGCCGGTGCTGGTCTGCGGCGACCTCAGCCTGGACACCACCGGCCCGGTGGCCACCCGTGCTGGCGCCACGCTGGAGTTGACGGCACTGGAGCTGAAGATCCTCGGCTGGCTCATGCTGCGCCAGGGCCGCATCGTGTCGCAGGGCGAGATCATGGATCACGTCTACCCGGTGCACGAAGCCCACCAGCCGAACGCCATCGAGGCCCACATCGCCCGCCTGCGCAAGAAGATCGGTCACGACGCCATCCGCACCGTGCGCGGCCTCGGCTACCGGATGGGCTGAGGCATGCCCCACGCCCGGCGCAGCTTCCGCCTGCGGCTCGTGCTGGCCGCCGCCGTATGGATCGGCCTGGGCCTGGCGGCGAGCTGGCTCGGGCTGCGGTTCATCTTGACCGAGCATCTGGAGGTCGAGTTCGAGGAGGAGCTGCAGCACCACGCCGCCGAACTCGCCGGGCTGGTCGCCATCACCGCGGACGGCCGGCTGGCGCTGCGCCAGGAACTGAGCGACCGGCGGTTCTTCGAAACGGGATCGGGCCAGTACTGGCAGGTGCGGCGCGCCGACGGCGAGGCGCTGCGGTCCGCCTCGCTCGGCACCACGGTGCTGCCGTTACCGCCAGCCGCCGACGCGGCGGGCCGGGTGCTCGACATCGCCGGGCCCACCGGCCGGCTGCGCCTGCTGATCCAGGCGATCCGCCCGCGCGGCAGCGACGAGACCGTTGTCATCGGGCTGGGCATCGACGCCAGCGTGATCGACGACCTGCTGCGCCGCTTCAGCCTGGCCCTCCTGCTGTCGCTGACGCTGATCGCGACCGGGCTGGTCGCGGCCGTGGTGGCGCAGGTCACCTATGGCCTGTGGCCGATGGTGCGCGTGCGCGAGGGGCTGGCCGCCATTCGCCGGGGCGAGGCGAGCCGGCTGTCCGAAGACCTGCCCGCCGAGGTGGCGCCACTGGCGGTCAGCCTCAACGCCATGATCCAGGCCAACGACGACGTGGTGCGCCGCGCTCGCACCCAGGCCGGCAACCTCGCCCATGCGCTACAGACGCCGATCGCCATTCTGCTGGACGAGGGGCGCCGCATGCAGGCCGCCGGTGGCAATGCCGCGGTGGTGCTGCGCGAGGTCGAGCGGATGCGCCGGCACATCGATTTCCACCTCGCCCACGCCCGCGCCAGCGCCTCGCGCGGCCGTCCCTACGCCGTCGCCCCCCTGATGGCCACGCTGCGCACCCTGTTGCTGGCGATGTCGCGCCTGCACCAGGCGCGCGGCCTGGCCTTCGAGCTGCTCGGCGGCCCCGACAGCCTGACAGTGGCCTGCGAGACCGAGGACCTGGAAGAGATGCTGGGCAACCTGATCGACAACGCGGCGAAATGGGCGCACCGCCGGGTGCAGGTCACGGCCCGCGCGGGATCGTCCACCCTGGGATCGGCCACCCTGGGATCGGCCACCCTGGGATCGGGCGGCATGGTGGCCATCCTCATCGAGGATGACGGCCCCGGCATGCCGGAGGAGGCACGCGAGCAGGTGTTCCAGCCGGGCGCGCGATTGGACGAGGCGGTCGCCGGCCACGGGCTGGGGCTGGCCATCGTGCGCGACGTCGCCACGCTGTACGATGGCCAAGTGACCATCGGGGATAGCCCGCTCGGCGGTGCCTGCGTGCGCCTCGACCTGCCGCACTCACGGACAGGCTGACGTTGCTCCCGGCATTCCAGAATGAGTCATACCAACCGTTGGAAATGACGACCGATCCCAGGCAAGAGTGGGGCTAGCCCCCATAGGCGCTAAAATAGTTCCACCCGAACCGACACCAGATGCGATTTTCGTAATCTCGGCGCGTTTGCCATGCGTTTATGAATCGTGGCTGTCACGCGGGTCAGCATGTCCAACGTCAACGGTCCAAGGATTGCCGCGACCAGTGCCCGCGCCGCGGTTTTTTGCGCTGTCCACAGCGACGGCAGATATCTCGCGTCAAAAAGGTCCTGAGGGGAAAGATTCCAGGAAATCCTGGCTCAGCTCGTCGCACAACAGGGCAA
>JBBQOT010000055.1:0-9721 GCA_038331165.1 Acetobacterales bacterium | reverse complement strand
TGGTATCGAAAGTCTGGGGGCTCGGCCCCAGTGGGACGCGACCGCGCCCCATAAAAGAGTGACGCTCTATTAGAGCAAGGCCAAGGCTTTGCCTATCGAAAGTTCTTTCTCTGCCGATCGACACTATTGCGATGCGCGGATTTCCGCCAATCCCCGTCGCGCCGTGCCGTCGGGGGCGAAGTTCGACGGGTCGAGCCACGCCGCTAGCGCATCGCGCCGACTGGGCCATTCGTCGGCGATGATGCTGTACCAGTCGGTATCGCGCCGACGGCCCTTGATCGTGAGGTGCATGCGGTGGCAGCCCTCATAGAGGAAGCCCAGCCGATCGGCGGCGCGCTTGCTCGGTGCGTTGAGGCTGTTGCACTTCCACACCAGGCGGCGATAGCCGAGGTCATCAGCCGCATATTTCAGCAGCAGGTACATCGCCTCGGTGGCGGCCCGGGTGCGCTGCATTGCCGGGCCGAACCAGATGTTGCCGATTTCGATCGCGGCGTTCTTCGGCTGGATTTCCATCAGCGTCAGCCACCCGGTGGCGACCCCTGTGCTGACCGGGCGTACGGCCCAGGCGACCGGGTCATGGGTGGTGGAAAAGTCAGCGATGAACCTGGTGAACGCGTCCTGCGAGGCGAACGGCCCGTAGCCCATATAGGCCCAGGAATTGTCGCCGGCCGCGCTGCCGGCCTGGACCGCGCGCCACAGCTCCGGGGCATGGCGAGGGTGCAGCGGCTCCAGCTCGACATAGCGGCCGGCGATACGCGTGCGCACCGGCAGCGGGCGCGGGGTGGTGTCGACTTCGGGGCCGATGGGGGGTGTGCTCATGCCGCCATCCTGGCGCAAGCATGGCGGGGCGCAATGGTCCAATGTGCGGCAGATGCGGCGGTCCGCCTATACCAATCCGCCTGATCAATGATCTACGCAGAAGGCAAGGCCAGGGCTCTGCCCTGGACCCGCCAAAGGCCGACGGCCTTTGGAAACCCATTTTATATCAATAAGATGAGGTTCAGGGGTTCGGCCCGTCACGCGAAAGCGCGCTCGGCCCCTGGTGGGATTCGGGGCGCAGCCCCGACTTGCCTGACCGAGTGTCACCCTTACCGAGGGTTGGTATTAGCCCTCGGCAGCCGGCGGCGGCGGGCGGCGCACGCGCAGGCGGCGGATACGGCGGGCATCGGCGTCGAGCACGCGGAACTCTACGCCCGAGGGGTGGCCGATGACCTCGCTACGCGCCGGCACCCGGCCGGCCAGCGTCATCACCAGGCCGCCCACGGTGTCAATGTCGGCGCTGCGCTCGTCATCGGTCAGGATCGTGCCCATGCGCGCTTCGAAATCGGCTACCGGCAGGCGGGCATCGATGTCGATGGCGCCGTCGGCACGCTCGATCACCATCGGGCCGGCGACCTCGTCGTGCTCGTCGCTGATGTCGCCGACGATTTCCTCAACCAGGTCCTCGATGGTGACCAGCCCGTCGATGCCGCCGTATTCATCGACCACAAGGGCGAGGTGCATGCGCGCCTGGCGCATTTGGAGCAACAGGTCGAGCACCGGCACCTGGGGGGCGACCAGCAGCGGGCGGCGCAGGATCTTCTCCAGGTTGAACGCATCGGGCCGGCCGACATAGGCGAACACGTCCTTGATGTGGACCATGCCGATGATGTCATCGAGCTGTTCGCGGAACACCGGCAGGCGGGAATGGCCCTCGGTGCGGATCTGCGTGATCGCCTCGTCCAGCGTCACGTCGACGCGCATTGCCACGATGTCGGCGCGCGGCACCATCACGTCGTCGGCCTGCTGGCCGCGCAGGCGCAGCACGTTGGCGATCAGCACCCGCTCCTGGCGGTCGAGCTGGTGGGATTCGCCACCATCGGCCGGGATCTGGCCGGACTCCTGCACCAACTCGGCGATCGACTCGCGCACACTGGGCTCGGCGCGGCCACGCAGCTTGGCGCGGATGCGGTCAATCATGCCGCTGCGGCTGGCGCTCATGCCACGTTCCCCGAGTAACGCCCGGAACTGGTGCGCCACGGGTTGGGGCGGCCCAGGCGCGCCAGCAGGCGGGTCTCGGCCATTTCCATGCGGCGCGCCTCGCCAGCCAGGGCGTGGTCGTGGCCGCGCAGGTGGAGCATGCCGTGCACCACCAGATGGGCCAGGTGATCGGCCATGTGGCGGCCGGCGGCGCTGGCCTCGCGCCGCACGGTGCCCAACGCCAACACGATCTCACCGGGCAGGCCGGGCGCCGCGGGCGCGAAGGTCAGCACATTGGTGGGCTTGTTGCGCGCCCGGTGCAGGGCATTGAGGCGCTTCACTGCCGCGTCGTTGTCGAGCACCACGGTCGCCCCACCCCCGGCGGCACGGGCGGCGCGGCGGGCAACCTGTTCCGGCGCCCGCAGCCAGCGGCGCCAGGCGGGATCAGCCACGAGAATGGTAACGTCGCCGGCATTGGCAGCCGGCGCGAGGTGATAAGGGAACCCGGCCGATGCCGGGCTCCGTCTACTGGAGGGGTCCATCTATTGTCCTGATGCCCCGGTGGCGGGGGTGTCCGCGGCCGGCGGCCCGGTACGCCGGCGATGGGCGGTTTCGCCCTCGGCAGCGGCGCGCTGCTCATAGGCGTCGACGATGCGCGCCACAAGGGGATGGCGCACCACATCGCGCTTGTCGAAGCGGCAAACGCCGATGCCGGGCACACCCTCGACCGTGTCCAGAGCATCGCGCATGCCGGATCGCGTGCCGGTCGGCAGGTCGACCTGCGTCAGGTCGCCGGCGATCACCATGCGGGTGCCCTCGCCCATGCGGGTGAGGAACATCTTCATCTGCACCGCCGTGGTGTTCTGCGCCTCGTCGAGGATGACAAAGGCGTGCGCCAGCGTGCGGCCGCGCATGAAGGCCAGCGGCGCGACCTCGATCTCGCCGGTGCCCATGCGGCGCGTCACCTGTTCGCCCGGCATCATGTCATGCAGCGCGTCATAGAGCGGGCGCAGATAGGGATCGACCTTTTCCTTCATGTCCCCGGGCAGGAAGCCCAGCCGCTCGCCGGCCTCGACCGCGGGCCGCGACAGAATGATGCGTTCGACCATGCCGCGTTCGAGCAGCATCGCCGCGTGCGCCACCGCCAGATAGGTCTTGCCGGTGCCGGCCGGGCCGACGGCGAACACCATCTCGTGGCGGGTCAGCATGTCCATGTAGGTGGCCTGGCCCGGGCTACGCGGGCCGATGGCGCCGCGCTTGGTGCGGATCGCCGGCAAGTCGGACAGCGGCAGGCGGGGGTCCTCGATCTCGGCCATGCGGATTGCGGCGTCGACATCGCTTGGCCCGACCGGCTCGCCCTTCTGCAGGCGGCGATACAGGGTGTTTATCGCGCCCTGCGCCGCCTCCACGCGGGCGGCATCGCCGGTGATCGCGAGCCGGTTGCCGCGGCACGACAACCGCACCCCCAGCCCCTGTTCGATGCGCACCAGATGCCGGTCGTGGTCCCCGAGCAGCAACGACAACAGCGCGTTGTCGGCAAACTGGAGGGTGACGGCGGCGGCGGTCGGGGCGGCGGTCTGGCCCCCTTGGGACGCGGCGATGTCGGTCAAGCGGGGGTTCGCTCCTCTGACAGGATGGGAATGGCAAGGGCGCCGGAGAGGGAATTGGTGTGGGCGACGGCAATTTTCACCATCATCTCGCGGCCGATCAGGCTATCGGGGCCAATTACGTGCACTGGTTGCAGCCAGGGCGAGCGACCGACGATCTGGCCGGGGTGGCGGCCATGGCCGGTGAACAGCACCGCGACGGTGCGGCCGATGCAATCCGCGTTGAACACCGCCTGCTGGTGGCGCAACAGCGCCTGGAGTTCCTGCAACCGGGCATCCTTCACCGCTTCCGCAACCTGATGCGGCGCGCCGGCGGCCGGCGTGCCGGGGCGGGCGGAATATTTGAAGCTGTAGGCGCTGGCGAAGCCGATCTCGCGCACCAGCGTCATGGTGTCAGCAAAATCCTCATCGGTCTCACTGGGATGGCCGACGATGAAGTCGGAGGTCAGCGCGATGTCGGGCCGGGCGGCACGGAGCCTGGCGATGATGTCGCGGTACTCGGCCACCGTGTGCCGGCGGTTCATCGCCGCCAGAATGCGGTCGGAACCCGATTGCACCGGCAGATGCAGAAACGGCATCACCTGCGCCACCTCGGCATGGGCGGCGATCAGTTCGTCGTCCATGTCGCGCGGATGGGAGGTGGTGTAGCGGATGCGCAGCAGGTCAGGGATGTCGGCCAGCGCGCGCATCAGCCAGCCCAGGGTGCGCGGCGCTCCGTCTGGCCCGGCACCGTGCCAGGCGTTGACGTTCTGGCCCAGCAGGGTGATCTCGCGCGAGCCCTGCGCCACCAGGCGGCACGCCTCGGCCAGCACGGCGGCGGCCGGCCGGCTGGTTTCCATGCCGCGGGTGTAGGGCACCACGCAGAAGCTGCAAAACTTGTCGCAGCCCTCCTGGATGGTGAGGAAGGCGGCGAGCCCCTGTGGCGCGGCGGCGTCGGGCAGATGGTCGAACTTGTCCTCGGCGGGGAAGTCGGTTTCCACCACGGCTCCGGCGGCGCGGCTGGCCCGGGCGACCATCTCCGGCAGGCGGTGGTAGGTCTGCGGACCCAGCACGATGTCCACATACGGGGCGCGGGCGAGGATTTCCGCCCCCTCAGCCTGGGCGACGCAGCCGGCAACGGCCAGGATGGTGCGCTGGCCGGCCTCGGCGCGTGCCTGCTTCACCAAGCGCAGGCGGCCGAGTTCGGAGAACACCTTTTCGGCGGCGCGGTCGCGGATGTGACAGGTGTTGAGGATGATCATATCGGCGTCATCGGGCCGCTCCACTGGGCCATAGCCCAGCGGCGCCAGAACATCGGCCATGCGGCCACTGTCGTAGACGTTCATCTGGCAGCCCCATGTGATCACATGCAGGCGCTTGGCCATGTTCGGGCGCTGGCCCGCAGGACCGGGAACATCGCTGGTCATCGGCACGTCCTCTCGTCCTCCGGCCGGGCGGGGCCCGGGCCGAACGGCGCAGACATGTCGAACCGCCGGCGACGGGTCAAGCGCAAGGTCGTTTCCGCACCTCCTGTCACGGCGGTCAGTTTCGCCGGCAAGGGCAGTACCGTGTCAAGGGATTCGGCGGCCTGCCTAGGCAAGGGCCGGCTGGGCGGAGCTCGGCGGAGCGGCCGATTGGGGGGCGGGGGCCGGCTGCGCGGGTCGGTTCTGGCGCAGCGCGGCCGCACCGTCGGCCGACGCCCGCCAGATCGCCTGGGCCAGCGCCTTGCGGTTGGGAAAGTCGCGCGGGTCGAGCGGGGCGTGCATCAGCACGCTGGCGCGCATGCCGCCTCGCTGGGCGAGCTGCCAATAGTGGCTGGCGATGTCCATGTCGCCATACCAAGCCAAGTACGGTCGCGTGGCGCGGCCCATCGGCAGGCCGGAGAGCCGGTCGTAGACCAGCGAGATCGGCTGCACGATCGGGGGCTTGCCGTCGGCAGTGACCGGCAGCTCGGCGATCGACAGGAAGGCCGAGCGGAAGGCCAGCACGCGGGCGCCGTCCGACGTGGTGCCCTCGGGGAACAGGATCAGGTTGTCGCCGGCCGCCAGACGGTCGCGCATCTCGTCGCGCTCGCGCGCGGTGCTGTTGCGCTGGCGGCGCACATACACGGTGCGGCCGAGGCGGGCGATGGTGCGGATGACCGGCCAGCGCGCGACCTCCTCCTTGGCGGTGAAGCAGGCGTCGAGCTGGGCGCCGAGCACCAGGATGTCGAGCCAGGAGGAATGGTTGGACACGTAGACGACCGGCCGGCCGTCGGCGGTCGCGTGGGCAACGGCGCCGACCACCCGCAGGCGGATGTCCAGGATCGCGCACATGCCGCTCCAGTAGAGCCGCGGCAGCGTGGTCTTGCCGCCGCCCGGCAGCTGCAGCACCAGCGCCTGGAGTGCCGCGCACAACGCGGTCCAGGGCACCACCATCAGCAGCTTGGCCACCGGGCGCAGCCGCCGCAGCAGCGGGGCGCGCGGACGAATCCAGCCAATACCGTCACCGGCCAGGAGGGCGGGTGGAGCGCTGCGTCCGGCGGGGCGACGGGGCGACTTCGTCATGTTTTGCCCGAATACGCCGCCGCCGCGCCGGCCACAATGGCGGGGCAGTGACACTTCGTTGAAGGTTCTGCTGAACGGCGCTGCAACGAAGCTTCAGTTGAACGGCGCTGCCGCCCGATCCGCGCGCCACGCCCGACACGCGCGCTATGGCGAACGCGGCGGACCGACGTATAGATGGCGCATGGCGACGCGGCGGTCACTGGTGCGGATCGGCTTGAACGTGGGGCTGGATGGGCTGCTGGCCGCCGGCGCCTATGTGCTTGCGCTCTGGCTGGTCGGCGGCGGCGCCCCGCTGCCGCCGAGTGTATCGCCAACTTGGGCGCTGCCTTGGGCGGTGGCGGCCCTGCTGCTGGCCGGGCTGCCGTTCCGCCTTTCGGTGCAATACTGGCGCTTCGCCGGCACCCAGGACCTGCTCGCTGTCGCGGCGGCGGCGATCGCGGCGGCGGCGATCTTTCCGGTCGGGCTGCGCGAGGCTGGCGGCGCCCTGCCCGGCCCGAGCTTTCCGGTCGCCCATGCGCTCGCGCTGATCGTGCTGCTGGCCGCCCCCCGCCTGGCCTATCGGTTGACGCAAGAGGGGCGCGCGGGCCAGGGCGGGGCGGCAATCCTGCTGATCGGCGCGGGCGATGCCAGCGACCTGTTCCTGCGCGCGCTGGCCGCCGAGCGCGACCCGCCCTTTTACGTGGTGGGGCTGGTATCGACCGGCACGGCGCAGACCGGGCGGCGGATCAACGGGCAGCCGATCCTGGGTGGGCTGCCCGACCTTGCCGCCGTACTGGCGCGGCTGCGCGACGAGGGAGGGTTGCCGAGCACGCTGGTGATCACCGATCCGGCACTGGCCGGCGCCTCGCTGGCCCAGGTGATGGCAGGTGCCGACCAGGAAGGAGTGCGGGTGGCCCGCGCGCCGCGGCTGACCAGCCTCGATACCGCCCGCGCCCCGGGTGCGCCGGGCGGGCTGCAACTCGCCCCGGTGGCGATCGAAGACCTGTTGAACCGGCCGCAGGTGCGGCTGGACCGCGAGGGCATGGCCCGCCTGGTGCAGGGCCGGCGCGTGCTGGTAACCGGCGCCGGCGGCACCATCGGCTCCGAGTTGGCGCGCCAGGTGGCGGCACTGGGGCCGCAGCAGTTGGTGCTGGTCGACAGCGGCGAGTTCGCGCTGTGGCAGATCGACCTGGAACTGGGCGAGGTGGGCTCCACCCTGCCCCGCCATGCCGTGATCGCCGACGTGCGCGACGAGGCGCGCATCCGCGGCGTGTTCGAGCAATTCCGGCCCGAGCTGGTGTTCCACGCCGCCGCCCTGAAGCACGTGCCGATGGTCGAGGCGAACCCGGCCGAAGGCTTGCTCACCAATGCCGCCGGCACCCGCAACGTGGCCGACGCGGCCCGCGCGGCGGGGGCGGCGGCACTGGTGCTGATATCCACCGACAAGGCGGTCAACCCCACCAGCGTGATGGGGGCGAGCAAGCGGCTGGCCGACATGTATTGCCAGGCTCTCGATATCCAGGCCCGTGCGGGCGGCGGCATGCGTTGTATCACCGTACGCTTCGGCAACGTGCTGGGGTCCACCGGCAGCGTGGTGCCGCTGTTCCAACGCCAGTTGGCACGCGGCGGGCCGCTGACCGTGACCCACCCCGACATGCAGCGTTACTTCATGACGGTGCGCGAGGCGGTCGGGCTGGTCCTACAGGCCAGCGTCGTCGGCACGCTGGACGCTTCGCCGACCTTGCTGCGCGACGGCGGGATCTTCGTTCTGGACATGGGCGAGCCGGTGAAAATCTCCGACCTGGCGCGCAACATGATCCGTCTTGCCGGCCTGCGCCCCGACATCGACGTGGAGATCCGCTACACCGGCCTGCGCCCTGGCGAGAAACTATTCGAGGAGCTGTTCCATGGCCGCGAGCCCGCCGTGCCCACCGGGCATGACGGACTGCTGATGGCAGCGCCGCGCACCGCCGATGCCGCCATCGTCGGGCGCGCCATCGACGAGATCGCCGCCAGCGCGCGCGGCGGCAACATCCGCCTCGCTTTGGCCCAACTCGGCCGGCAGATTCCAGAATTCGCCCACAATGTCGACCCGGCGGCTGACCGTTCCACTGGCCATTCCACTGGCCATTCCACTGGCGCCGCGCGTGCCTGAAGGACCGAGCATGAACGATTCTCCCCGCCCCGCCGCGCCACGCGCCATCCCCTTCATCGACCTCAAGGCGCAGCAGGCGCGTATCGCCGCCGACCTCCGCCGCCGCCTCGATGTCGTCCTCGACCATTGCCAGTTCATCCTGGGGCCGGAGGTGGCGGAGTTGGAGGCGGCGCTAGCCAAATTCTGCGGCGCGAAGCACTGCGTCTCGATCAGCTCCGGCACCGACGCCTTGCAGATCGCCATGATGGCCGAGGAAATCGGGCCCCGCGACGCGGTGTTCCTGCCGGCCTTCACCTATACCGCCACCGCCGAAGTGCCGCTGGTGCTGGGCGCCACCCCGGTGTTCGTTGACGTCGATCCGCGGACCTTCCAGATCGATCCCACCCATCTGCAGGCGCGCATCAACGCCATCCGGGCGGCGGGCACGCTCACCCCGCGCATGCTGATCGGGGTCGACCTGTTCGGCCAGCCCGCCGACTGGCCGGCCCTGGCCGCCATTGCCACGCGCGAGCGCCTGATCACCCTGGACGACTGCGCGCAAAGCTTCGGCGCCAGCCTGGGTGGCCGCATGCTCGGCAGCCTGGCCGACGCCACCGCCACCAGCTTCTTCCCCAGCAAACCGCTTGGCGCCTATGGCGACGGCGGCGCGCTGTTCACCGAAAGCGACGAGCGCGCGGCGCTATACCGCAGCCTGCGCACCCACGGCGAGGGCACCACGCGCTACGAGGTGCTCCGCACCGGCATGAACGGCCGGCTCGACACGCTGCAGGCCGCGGTGCTTCTGAGTAAGCTGACGGTGTTCCCCGAGGAACTCGCGGCCCGCGAAAAGGTCGCGCAATACTACGACTCCCGGCTCGGCAATGCCGTGGTCACGCCAACACGGGTGGCCGATTCCAAGGCAGCCTGGGCGATCTACGCCATCCTCCTGCCCGATGCCGCCGCCCGCACACGCATGCAGGACGGGCTCAAGGCGGCCGGCGTACCGAGCGCCATCTATTACCCCAAGCCGCTGCACCGCCAACCCGCCTATCGCGACGCCCATGACGGCGCGGCGCTGCCGATCTCGGAAGACCTGGCCGAGCGCATTTTGGCCCTGCCGATCCACCCCGACCTGACCGAAGCCGACCTGGCACGCATCTGCGACGCGGTGCTTGCCCATGTTTGAGACCAAGCGGCCTGGTAAGTGACCTTCGATGGAAGACAAGGCCAGGGCTTTGCCCTGGACCCACCAAAGGCCGAGGGCCTTTGGAAACCCAATTTTAATTCAATAATGCCAACCACCGAAAACACTGACTCATGATCAGGCAAGCATGGGGCTTCGCCTCAAACCCCAGCAGGACTCGCGCGCGCTTCCGCGCGACGGCAAAGCCCCTGCACCTTAACCGTCACAAAACCACGGGGTTTCCAACGGCCGGCGGCCTTTGGCGGGTCCAGGGCAGAGCCCTGGGCTTGGCTATCTCTATCGGTCAATCACTAGAAGGGTTGGTAGAATATGA
>JBBQOT010000054.1:0-10112 GCA_038331165.1 Acetobacterales bacterium | reverse complement strand
GCCCCGCCCGGGCCGCGTCGCAACAGGCCGGTACCCGCCGCGACCTGCCGCCGCGCCGCAGCGGCTACCCCCAGAAGGCGGCGGTGGCCGGGCACAAGGTGTTCCTGCGCACCGGCGAATATGCCGACGGCAAGCTGGGGGAGATCTTCATCGCCCTGCACAAGGAAGGGCCGGCCTTCCGCGGCCTCATGGACAATTTCGCCGTGGCGATCAGCCTCGGCCTGCAACATGGCGTGCCGCTGGAAGCCTTCGTCGAGGCCTTCACCTTCACCCGCTTCGGCCCGACCGGCGCGGTCGAAGGCGATGCCGCCGTCGGGCGGGCAACCTCGCTGCTGGACTACGCCTTCCGCAACCTGGCGGTGAACTACCTCAACCGCACCGACATCGCCGAGGCCGATGACGAGGCGGCCGACACGGTGGGCCACGGCGCCCGCGACCGCGCACCTTTGCTGCCCGGCCTACTCCCGCCCGGCTTGCTCCAGGATGGCTCGGCGCGCGAAGATGGGCCACGCCCACGCCGCCGCACCCTGCGCGTGGTCGGGACGTAACGGAGCACGCCCCATGGCCGGACGGATCGACTCGAAGCTTGCCGAACTCGGCATCACCCTGCCCACCCCGGCAACGCCGGTGGCCAACTACGTGCCCTTCGTGCGCACCGCCGACCTGGTGGTCATCTCCGGCCAACTGCCGATGCAGGACGGCAAGATCGCCATGCTCGGCAAGGTGAGCGAAGGCGTCAGCCTGGAGGCCGGCGTGGCGGCAGCCCGGCTGTGCTTCATCAACCTCCTGGCACAGTTGAAGGTTGCGTGCGGCGGCGACCTCGACCGGGTGCAGCAGGTGGTCCGCCTCGGCGGCTTCATCGCGGCACCGGCCAGCTTCACCGCACACGCGACAGTGATGAACGGCGCCAGCGACCTCGCCGTGGCGGTGTTCGGCGATGCCGGCCGCCATGCCCGCTCCACCATCGGCGTGCCCTCGCTGCCGCTGGACGGCGCGGTGGAGGTGGAGGGGATGTTCCGCATCGCCTGATGGCGAAGTCGGAACTCACGCTCAGCCTGCACAAGGCGATCGGCGAAATCTCTGCCGCGGACTGGGATGCCTGCGCCGGCACGGGCAACCCGTTCGTGCGCCACGGCTTCCTCGCCTGCGTGGAGGAAAGCGGCTCGGCCAATGCGCGCACCGGCTGGCTGCCGCAACACGCGGCATTGCGCGACGGCACCGGGCGGCTGGTCGCCTGCGCACCGATGTATGCCAAAAGCCACAGCTACGGCGAATACGTGTTCGACCATGGATGGGCCAATGCGCTGGAACGCGCCGGCGGGCGCTACTACCCGAAGCTGCAAGTCGCCGTGCCGTTCAGCCCGGTGCCGGGGCCGCGGCTGCTGGTGCGGCCCGAGGCGGCGGTGCCCCTCTCAGTGTTGGCCGGCGCGCTGGAACAGGCCTGCGGCGAACTCGGCACCTCGGGCGTGCATGCAACATTCTGCACCCAAGCGGAATGGGCGGGCCTCGGCGAGGCCGGCTGGCTGCAACGGCTGGGCATGCAGTTCCACTGGCACAACGCGGAATACGGCAGCTTCGACGACTTCCTGGCCGCCCTGTCGTCGCGCAAGCGCAAGACAATCCGGCGCGAGCGGCGCGATGCCAACGCTGCGGGCCTGGAATTCGTCACCCTGCGCGGGCCGGAGATTACCAAGCGCGATTGGGCGGCGTTCTATGGGTTCTATACCTCGACCGTGGACCGCAAATGGGGCAGCGCCTACCTGACCGACCGGTTCTTTCCGTTGCTGGGGCAACGATTGGGCGATGCCGTGGTGCTGATCATGGCGCGCGCCGGCGGCAAGTGGGTGGCCGGTGCCTTGAACCTGGCCGGGGCGGATGCCTTGTATGGCCGCAACTGGGGCTGCCAGGGCGACTGGCCGTTCCTGCATTTTGAGCTGTGCTACTACCGGGCAATCGATTTCGCCATCGAACACGGGCTGGCCCGCGTCGAGGCCGGGGCGCAGGGCGAACACAAAATCCAGCGCGGCTATGTGCCCAGCGAAACCTACTCGGCCCACTGGATCGCCCATCCCGGGCTGCGCCGGGCGGTGGCGGACTTCCTGGTGGAGGAACGCGCCGAGCGGCAAGCGCAGATAGAAGCGCTTGCAGCATACGCGCCGTTTCGCGAGACGGAGTGATGCCGGCTGGCGGGCGCTGATATTTATTTCGATATCGGAATAATTAGGACGTGCGTGGGCTCAGTCGGCAATCAGGCGGTTCTTCGGGTGCGCCTCCGCCAGTAGCGCGCGGCGGCCAGGATGTTGCGCGGAATCGGGCGGTCGGACGGCGGGATTGCGGCCAATCGGGAAGTGATTGGGCGTGGCGGGCGCTGGCGTGGTGGCGCGGGTGGGCGCGCAGGTCGGCGAAGCACGACCGGCAGGTCGACGCCCAACATGCGGCAGAGCGGGCGCAGGGTGCGCATCGCGCCGGGCGAGGCGGCGATGATTTCGGCGACACCGGGCGTGTTCAGCAGGTGGTTCAACTGCGAGGCGTAGTTGCGCGCATTGTGGTCGAGCATGATCGCCAGCCAGCCATGACGGCGATTGGGAAATGGCACCGACACGCCGGAGCGGCGAGGTGCCGGGCCGGGTGTGCGCGGCGCACGCGGACGATGGCCAGCCGCAATGCGGCTGAGCAAGCGGAACAGGCGTTGGCGGATGCGCGAGACGCGGGTCCAGACCGGGGTCATGAGCGGGCCAAGGAGAACAAAACGGGCGGCGACGAGGGCGAGAAAAGAGAAAAGAATGGCGTCAAGGCAGCGCGCGACCTCAGCCACCGGATGCGGCCCGGCAAGGTCGGGCGGCGCGGTGGGTGGTCCGTTCAAGAGCGGCGTTGGTGATATGGGCATGACTTGTTTCCTAGCATCTGCAAGAGAGAAGTGCAAGGAAAAATATCTTATGATCCGATATAAATCGCTCAACAAGTAGGGGTGAGGCAAGGCCAGGGCTTTGCCCTTGACCCACCAGGGGCCGAGCCCCTGGACCTCATACCATTGAAGTAAAATGGGTTTCCAAAGGCCGCCGGCCTTTGGTGGGTCCAGGGCGGATCCCTGGCCTTGCCTTCTGTCGTAGGTCAAACATTAGGCTGGTTGGTATAATTGCCAAAACCGAGGGAAATTTCCTGCCGCTGCCGGAGGCCACGTGGTGCGCGGCGTCAATGGTTTGTCCGTATGGTGCCGGGGTGTGGCGGAGGCGGGGATGATCGAGCTGAGCGTCGCGGCATTTCTGGCGGGCGAGGACGCGGCGCTGGAGGAGCGGCTGGCGCATCAGGCAGTGCACCAGTTTCGCCGCACCGAGGCGGCGCAGTTGCGGGCATGGGCGGTGTCGCTGCGCTGCCTGCGGCGGGCTCTGGTGGGGTGGGAGGCGGCTTCGGGCTGGCGGCTGGTACTGGAATTCCCGATGCGGCGGCTGGGGCGGCGCATCGATGCCGTGCTGGTAACGCCGCGCGCGGTGCTGGTGCTGGAGTTCAAGGCCGATGCCACGGCATTCGGTACCGCTGATCAGCGCCAGGTGGAGGACTACGCGCTCGACCTGCAGGATTTCCATGCCGGCAGCCGGGGGCAGGTGATCGTGCCGGTGCTGGTGGCGACGCAGGCGCGGCCGGGCGCGGTGGCATGGCCGCTGGCGATCGGTGTCGTGACTGGGGTTTTGGACGCATCGGAGGAGAGCCTGGGGGAATTGCTGCGCGAGCTGTGGGCGCGGTTGCCGGCAGGAGATGTGGACGTCGCGGGCTGGTCGGCCGCCCCCTATCGCCCGGTGCCGGGGATCGTGGATGCCGCGCGCACGCTGTACGCGCGCAACAGCGTGGCCGAGATCGCCGATGCCGGGGCCGAGGCGCGCAACCTGCGCGAGACGACGCAGGCCATTCTGGCGGCCTGTGCGGTGGCGCGCGGTGAGAACCGGCACACCATCCTGTTCGTCACCGGCACGCCGGGGGCGGGCAAGACGTTGTGCGGGCTGAATGTGGTGTTCGGCGCCGAGCGGCAGGACCATGCGACCTTCCTGACCGGCAACCCGACGCTGGTGCACGTGCTGCGCGAGGCGCTGGTGCGCGACGCGGTGGCCGGCGGGATGGAGGCGCGCGCGGCCCGGCAGCGGATGCGCGGGGCGATCCAGGCCCTGCCGCATTTCCGCGACCAGTATGTGGGTGCGGCACTGGAGGTGCCGGCCGACCGGATTGCGGTGATCGACGAGGCGCAGCGATCGTGGTCGCGCGACTATGCCGTGCGGGCCAGCACCGACCGGCCGGTGCGGCTGAGTGATAGCGAGCCGGGGCACCTGCTGGACATCATGGCGCGGCATGGCGACTGGTCGGTGATGGTGTGCCTGATCGGCACCGGGCAAGAGATCCATAACGGCGAGGGCGGGCTGGCGGAATGGGGGGCGGCGCTGGCGGTGCGGCCGGAGTGGCGGGTGCATGCGGCACCGGAGGCGGTTGGCGGCGGGGGCGATGTGCGCCAGCGACTGCCAGCGATGGCGGGCATGGTGGCGGACCCGATGCTGCATTTGGATATTCCGATGCGCAGCATCCGCAACCCCGATGCCGCCGCCTGGGCCGATGCGGTGGTGACCGGCGATGGGTCGGCGGCGCGGGCGATCGCGGCGCGCGGTGCGGTGCCGTTTGCGGTGACGCGCGACCTGGCCACGCTGCGCGCGGTGTTGCGGGCGGAGGCGCGCGGCGAGCGGCGGGCGGGGTTGGTGGGCAGTTCCGGCGCCAAGCGGTTGCGGGCGGATGGGATGGGGGCGGAAGTGCCGCATATGGATGCGGGCGCGGTGGCGCGCTGGTTTCTCGATCGCTGGCCACAGGATGTGCGCTCGTCGGAGGCGCTGGAGACGGTGGCGACGGAATTCGCCTGCCAGGGGCTGGAGCTTGACGTGGTCGGCCTGTGCTGGGGCGGCGACATGGTGCGGGTGGGGGCGGTGTGGCAGATGCGGGATTTTCGCGGCACCGACTGGCAGGTGGCGCGGGCCGATGAGCGGCGGGCAAACCGCATCAACACCTATCGCGTGCTGCTGACGCGGGCGCGGTACCGCACGGTGATCTGGGTGCCACGCGGCGATGCGGGCGACCGGACGCGCAACCCGGCCGAGTTGGATGCGGTGGCGGCGTTTCTGCGCGCGTGCGGGGCACAAGACGTGGAACGGCCCGGCGGGGAGCCTCCCGCCGGGCCGGTGGTTCAGGCGTTGCTCGTTTAGGTGAGGCGGTTATATCAACCGCTGGAAATAACGACCGATCCAGCAAAGGCAAGGCCAGGGCTCTGCCGTTGCGGCGCGAAGCCGCACCGCAGGGACCCGCCAAAGGCCGAGGGCCTTTGGAAACCCATTTATTTTCATAAATTTCAGGTCCAGGGGCTTGGCCCCTGGTGGGTCCAGGGCGACGCCCTGGCCTTGCCTGGCCAGGGGTCACTGCTCACGGCGGTTGGTATTACTTCCACTTCGACCAGAAGAAGCGCGGCAGCTCGTCGGCATAGGCGGTGAAGTCGTGGTCCTTGCTGACCGCGTACACCTTGAGGTCGGTGCTGACCGGCAGCCAGTAGGCCCGGTCGGTGATCAGGTTGATCGCCTTGGAATAAGCGCGCTTGCGGGCTACGGGGTCGACCACCGAGCCGCCCTCCTTCAACGCCGCCGTCACCTCGTTGTCCCGCGCCAGGTCGTCGACCGTCTGCGAGAAGAAGTACGGCATGATCGCCGAGACGTCGTTGATCGAGTAGCTGCCCCAGGAGGAGAAGTACATCGGCACCTCGCCCTTCTGGATGCGCGTCTGGGCGGCCACACCCAGCAAGTTGGTCACCTTGGCGCGCACGCCGATGGCCGTCAGATTGGCCTGCAACGCCGCCACCCACGCGTTCAGCTGGCCCGGGTTGACCAGTTCGATATCGAAGCCGTTGGCATAGCCGGCCTCGGCCATCAGCGCGCGGGCCTTGGCGGGGTTGTAGTCGTAGACCACTGCCGCAGCCTGGTCGCAGCCGAACTGGGTGAAGTAGCAGGGCGTGTTGGGCACCCGGGCGGCACTGCCGGGCACGCCGGATTCTGCGGCACCACCGCCGACCAGGTTCTTCGCGAACGACGGCCGGTCGATCGCGTGGAAGATCGCGCGGCGCACCCGGATGTCGGTCAGCGGGCCCTTCGGATCGGACCGGCCGGCGGCATCAAGGCTGATGTGATGGATGCGAAACGCTTCCTGGCGCATCGTCCGCAGGTTCGGCATCGCTCCCAGCTTGTCCACCAGGTCGGCCGGGAAGTTCCAGATCCAGTCGACCTGCCCGCCGATCAGCGTGTTGACCTCAAGATTGGCGTCGGTCACCTGGCGGATCACCAGCTTGCGGATCGCCGGCTTGCCCTTGCCGCCGCCGTCGTAATAGCCGTCGAAGCGCTCCATCTCGATATCGCGCCCCGGCTCCCACTTGGTGATGCGGTAGGGGCCGGCGCCGATCGGGTTCTTGTTGTATTCGTCGCGGCCGACGCGCTCGCGATAGGCCTGGGGGTAGAGCGGCATGACGAAGGCGAGGTATTCGAGGGCGGCGGGGAAGGCCTGTTTGAGCTTGAGGCGCACCGTGAG
This sequence comes from Acetobacterales bacterium, assembly GCA_038331165.1. Classification (GTDB taxonomy): domain Bacteria; phylum Pseudomonadota; class Alphaproteobacteria; order Acetobacterales; family Acetobacteraceae; genus CAMDGX01. The sequence continues at coordinate 3,515 of JBBQOT010000054.1, read as the reverse complement.
GGGGTCGATCACCTCGGTGCCGGCGATCCAGGTGAAGTTGCTGGGCACCGAAATGCCCGAGGCCGGGTCGGTGATGACCTTGATGGTATAGGCGAAGTCGGCGCTGGTGACCGGGTCGCCGTTATGGAACTTGGCGCCGGCGCGCAGCTTGAATTCCAGCGTGGTGTCGTCGATCCACTTCCAGGATTCCGCCAGCAGCGGCTTGATGGCGTAGCCGTTGGGGTCGCGGAAGACCATGCCGTCCCACGCATGGTGGTCCAGGATCAGGCCGGTGCGCTGGCTGTTGTAGTAGGGGTCGATGTTGACCGTGGGGTCGCGCCACATGACGCGCAGCGTGTCGGCGGATTTCTGTGCCGCCGCGGGTTGGGCGACGAGTGCCGCGGCGGCCGCGACCGTTGCTGTGAACAGGGAGCGCCACTTCATCTGCAAGCCTCCATCAAATCTTGTTGAGAGGGCAGGCTAAGGCCGGGCGGCCGGGCAGCGCAACAGGCCAGGTGGGGTCAGGCGCGGGAATCAAGGCCGGCGGGGTCGCCCATTACGGCGCAAACGGCGTTGAGCACCATCGTGCGGCGTTCGGTGGCGTCGTAGTTGGGCCAGGGGAGTTCGGGGAGGGCAGCGTTGCCGGAGCGGGCGAAGGCGGTCCAGGCGCGGCGGACGATGGCGGACAGCCCGTCCATTTCGGCCGCGTCGCCGCCCTGGAGCATGCCGGCGTCGGGCCATTGGGCGAAATTGCCGAAGACGAAGGGCAGTTCGATGCAGTGGCAGGCGCGGAACGGGCTGGCGTGCGGCGCCCAGTCGAACTGGTAGGCCTGGGTGGGCACGCCGGCGGCGGCCAGCGTTTCGGCCAGGCGCATGGTGGGCCACAGGAAGGTATGGTCGCTGACCAGGTCGGCCAGCCAGTCCATCAGGGTGCCACCGGGGCGGCGGGCTTTGTAGCGCTCCATCGCGTCGGGCCGGCGAGCGAGTTCGGCGAAGCGTTTCGCCGATGCGGTCCAGTCGGGGTCGCGCATGGCGGGGTTGGAGGCGAAGAAGGCGTGGATTTCGTCGTGGGTGGCGCCGATCAGGATCTGCTTGCCTTGCGCGCCGGCGGCGATGGCGGCGAATAGCGCGGCTTGGGTCATAGGCTCTGGCGTGGTGGGCATGAAGGGCGGGTTGGTCTGGGCGAAGCCGGCGTTGGCACGGGCGACGGCGCCGGTGGCGGCGAGCAGGGTGTCGACCGGGATGTCGCGGAGTTGGGCCAGGATGTCGGGCGCTTCGGGGTCCAGGCCAGCTTCGCGGATCACCAGGGCGCCGGTGGCGTAGGCTTCGGCGAGGCTCAGCGGCGCGCGGCCGAAGCCGCCGGATTGCAGGATCGCGCGGTGGAATAGCGGGTTGGCGCGCGGGTCGGCGAGCAGCCGGGCAATCGAGGCGGCGCCGGCCGACTGGCCCATCAGGGTGACGCAGTCGGGGTCGCCGCCAAACGCGGAAATATTGGCGTGGACCCAACGCAGGGCTTCAATCTGGTCGAGCGTGCCGAGGTCGTCGACCGGGAGGGCGGGGTGCTTCAGGTAGCCGAGCGCGCCGAGGCGATGGTTGATGTTCACCACCACGATGTCGCCCTCGCGGGCCAGGCGGGCGCCGTCGTACCAGTCGAGCGAGCCAGCACCGCTGACCCAGGCGCCGCCGTGCAGCCAGACCAGGACCGGGCGCTTGGCCGCGTCGGGCTCGGGGGTCCAGAGGGTGAGGGTGAGGCAATCCTCGTCCATGCGCTTCTTGAAGTCGCCCATGGCGGGGGCGAGGCGCGAAGGGGTTTGCGGCGCGATCGGGCTGGGCCAGCCGGCGTCGCGCTGGTACTGCCAGGGCGTCATCGGGGCGGGCGGGGCGAAGCGTCGGTCGCCAGTGGGCGGGAGGGCGTATTCGACGCCCTTGAAGACCGCGACCCCATGGTCGCGCTGGCCGACCAGGGTGCCGAGGGAGGTGTGGGCGAAGGTTGGCATGGCGGCGGATGGTCCTTGGAAGGGCGGGCCTGGGGGATCAGATGCCGAGGTAACGGTGGGCCAGGGCGGGCTCGGCGTCCAGGGCGGCGGGGGTGCCGGTCCAGACGGTGCGGCCCTTTTCGATGATGGTCATGCGGTCGGCCAGCGGGCGCAGGGCGGCGAGGTGCTTGTCGACCACCAGGATCGACTGGCCGGCGGCCTTGAGGGCGGCGAGGCAGGCCCAGATTTCGGCGCGGATGAGCGGTGCCAGGCCCTCGGTGGCTTCGTCGAGCACCAGCAGGCGCGGGTTGGTCATCAGGGCGCGGCCGATGGCGAGCATCTGCTGTTCGCCGCCGGACAGGGTGGCGGCGCGCTGGGTGGCGCGTTCGGCAAGGCGGGGGAACAGGGTGGCGATGCGCGCGACGGTCCAGCTTCCGGGGCGGGCGGTGGCGACCAGGTTTTCGCGCACGGTGAGGGTGGGGAAGACCTGGCGGCCCTCGGGCACCAGGCCGATGCCCAGGCGGGCGATGGCGTGGGGCGGCATTCTGAAAAGGTCGCGGCCGCGGAAGGTGACCTCCCCGCTGCCCCGCAGCAGGCCGAGCAGGCAGCGTATGGTGGTGGTCTTGCCCATGCCGTTGCGGCCCATCAGGCTGACCACCTCGCCGGCGCCGATGTCGAGGTCGATGCCGTGCAGCACCGGGCTGGCACCGTAGGCGGCGTGCAGCGCGCGGATGGCGAGCATCACGGCGCGCCCAGATAGGCGTCGCGCACTGCCGGGTCGGCGCGGATGGCATCGGGCAAGCCGCTGGCGATGGCGCGGCCGTTTTGCATGACGGTGATGCGGTCGGCCAGGGCGAACACGGTGTCCATGTCGTGCTCCACCAGCAGGATGGCGAGGTGCCCCTTGAGCCCGGCCAGCAACGCGGTCATGGCGGCGGCTTCGCTGGCGCCCAGGCCGGCCATCGGCTCGTCGAGCAGCAGCAGGCGCGGGCGGGTGGCGAGCGCCATGGCGAGTTCGAGCTGGCGGCGTTCGCCGTGGCTGAGGTTTTCCGCGGTGATGTGGGCGCGGGGTGCCAGGCCGACGCGGTCGAGCATCGCCATGGCGGGGTCGGTGAGGCGGCGGTCGCTGGCCGCCTGGCGCCAGAAGCGGAAGGAGTGGCCCTGGCGGATTTGTTCCACCAGCGCGACGTTGGCCAGGGCGGTGGATTGCATCAGCACCTGGGTGATCTGGAACGAGCGGGTCAGGCCGGCCTTCACGCGGGCGGGCGGGGACAGGGCGAGGAGATCGGCGCCGTCGAGGTGGATGGTGCCGGCATCGGGGTGCAGTTCGCCGGCGAGCTGGCCGATCAACGTGGTCTTGCCGGCGCCGTTCGGGCCGATCAGGGCGTGCAGTTCGCCCGGCGCGATGGCCAGGTTGAAGGCGTCGGTGGCGACCAGGCCGCCGAAGCGCTTGCACAGGCCGCTGATGTCGAGCAGGGGCGTCATCGTATACCGCCGCTTGCTCCGCGGCGTCGCCCGCCGACAGCACCCCACAGCCCGCGCCGGGCGAGCAGCACGACG
>JBBQOT010000053.1:0-10136 GCA_038331165.1 Acetobacterales bacterium | reverse complement strand
TCTGCCCAGACCCGCCAGGGGCCGAGCCCCTGGACCTTCCTCTGTAAGAAAAACTCAAAATTCCAATGGGTTGATAATTGAGGAACGCCAAGAATGCTCTTGGCTGCGCCAGCAACCCCAGATCGTTGTGCAGCTTCGATTGATGGCAGTGGGCACAGCCACTAAAGGTAATGGAATCAAAGGGTCTCCGACCCTTTGCGGGTCCCCTGGCGCGGCTTCGCGCCGCGACGGCAAACCTTGGCACAGGAGGGCGCGAAAACACCGAGAAAAAACCCCTTGCATCCTCCGAAAAGTTAGTTTATATAATAGACATGTTCACACCCAAAACCTCTTTGGCCGCGGTCTTCGCTGTGATCGTCAGCAGCATCTGTGCCGTTCTGGGCCATCATGCCGCATGCACGCGCGACCGCGCCTTGGCGGCACTGTTGGTCATCGCCCATTACCGCATTGCCCGCATGGTCGCCCGGATCGATGCCCTCACCCTGCGCTGGCAGCAGGGCCGGCTCGCCCCGCCACGTCCGTCCCGCGCCGGCGTGGCACGCACCCCGTCCGCAATCCCGCGCCCGCGCCTTCCCGCCGGCCGTGCCTGGCTGATCCGCCTCGCCCAACCCACCGCCCAGATGGCTGGCCAGATCCAGGCTTTCCTGGCCACGCCCGAGGCACTGGCCCTGCTTAGCGCCGCCCCCCAGGCCGGCCGCATCCTGCGCCCGCTCTGCCGCGCCTTGGCGATCGACCTGCCCGAATGCCTCCGCCCGCCAGGCACCCAGGCTGCACCCGCCCCCGGGCCCCCGCCGCCCAGCAGCAAAGCGCCCGCCCGCCCCCGAAGGCCCCGCCGCGCCGCCGCACCCTGGTCGGACCCACCGTACGGTGGGGGCATTGTCTATCCGCCCTGGCAGCCCCGTTCGGCCTGATTACAGGGGCGGGGGCATGGCGGCAATTTCATTACGTTATTGGAATATTCCGCAAATATCACCTCAACCCCAGCTTCCCCGCCACCCCATAGCCCTGCGCCAGCTCCACCAGCTTGCCCCAGGTGGCATCCTCCACCTCAATCCCCGCGACTCCGCGCTCCATCTGCTTCAGATGCTCGATCTCGCCGGGATAGAACACCCCCGGGCTGCCCGCCGCCGGCTTGGTGTCCTTCAGGTACTGCGCAAACTCCGCCACCTCGCGCTTGAAGCTCGCCAGCGGCCGGAACGCCGCCACGTTGAACACCGCCATGAAGCACCCGTCATTATGCCGCCCGGTCGGGTCGATGCCGAACCCCAGCCCGGTCAGCAACCCGCACAGCACCTCCACCATCGCCGCCAGCCCGGTGCCCTTGAACCCCTCGCTCCCGCCCAGCGGCAACAACGCGCCCCCTTGCCGGAAACTCTTGGGATCGGTGGTCGCCGCGCCATCCTTGGTCACCACCCAGCCCTCGGGAATCGCCTGCCCACGCGCCGCCGCCAGCGAAATCTTGCCCGCCGCCACCGCCGAGGTCGCCATGTCCAGGAAGAACGGCCCATCCAAATCCGACGGCACGGCAATGGAAATCGGGTTGGTCCCCAGCCGCGCCTCGGCCCCGCCATACGGCGCCACGTGCTTGGGCGACCGCCCGGAATCCGCCGTGCACAGCCCGATCATCCCCGCCTGCGCCGCCATCAGCGAATACCCCGCCAACCGCCCCACATGCCCCTGCCGCGAAACGGTCGCCGCCGCCACATTGGCCGTGCGCGCCTTCTCGATCGTCAGCTTCATTGCCCGCTCGTTGGCGACATAGCCAAAACCCCAATTGCCATCCACCACCGTGGTCGTCGGGCTCTCCTGCACAATGTCCCACGCCGCCCCCGGCACGATATGCCCGGCCTTGATGCGGTCGATATACCCCGGAATCTGAATGATTCCATGGCTGTCATGCCCGGCCAGGTTGGCCTCGATGCAATGCCGCATCACCGTCGTCGCCTCTTCCGGCGGCGCCCCAGCCCCGATCAGCAGCACCGACCCGATCTCGCGCAGTCGGTCCGCGGAATGAAGTCTCATCGCCGATATCCCCCAAAGTCAAAGCAAGAATCTTCTTTTTCTGTAGAAAAAGAAGCAAAAAGACTTTCATCCAATTGCATCGAGACTCAAGCGGACAAAAGTTTTTTGGTTCTTTTTTTCAAAAAAGAACGTGCTTCCTAACTCTTCCGCCGCCAAGCACTCATCTGCTCGGCCGAGGAATGCACATGAACCACCACCGGCCGGTCCTTCACGGCAAACGCCCGCGCAATCGCCGGCGCCACCTCCTCCTCCGTGGAAATCGTGATCCCCTCGGCCCCGAACGCCCGCGCCCAGGCCGCGAAATCAGGGTTCCGCAAATCCGTCGCCGCATTATACGGCCGGCCGGGATAGCGCACGATGTGGTGCATACTGATCGTGCCATAGCTCTTGTTGTCCGACACGATCAGGATCGGGTTCACCCCATACATCCGCGCCGTCGCCAGCTCGTTGCCCGTCATCAGCGTGCCGCCATCGCCCGAGAAGCTGACCACCTGCCGCCCCCGGTCGCGCAGGCACGCCGCCACCGCCATCGGCACCCCCGCCCCCATGGCCCCCACCACCGACGACAGGAACGCCTGCCCCGGCTTGAAGCCGATATAGCGATGGATGAACGACGAGAAATTCCCGGCATCCGAGGTCACCGCCGCCGTCGGCGCCAGGTGCTTGCCGATCTCGCACACCACCTGCGCGAAATTCACCCCGTCGCTCGTCGGCAACCATTCCGGCGCCATCAGGCTGCGATGCAGCGCATTCAGCCCGGCCACCCAGCCACGCCGCTTTTCCGCCCCCACCGGCCGGCCGCGCGCCAGCAGCGCCCGCAGCACCGGCAGCGGATTGGCCGCAATCCCCAGATCCGGCCGCCACACCCGCCCAACCTCGTTGGGGTCCGGAAACACATGCACCAGCGGCAGTTGCGGCGACGGCGCACTGGGGAAAGAATATGCTTGGCTGACGGTATCGGTCAGCCGCTCGCCCAGGCTCACCAACAGGTCGGCCTTTCTCATCTCGCCGATCTGTGCCGCCGGAATGCGAATGCCGACATAGCCGCCATAATGCGGGTGGCCAGCATCGAACAGCGCCGGCCGCCGATGGGTCGGGCTGATCGGCACCACCCATTCCTCGCTGAACCGCACCAGGTCGTCGAACGCCGCGGGGTCGCCCACCGCATCGGCCGCCATGGCACCGCCAACGTAAATCAACGGCCGCTCGGATGCCGCCAGCATCGCCGCCAGCCGATCCAAATCCTCGGCGCGCGGCCCGGCATGCACCTTCGGCCGCGGCGGATCAATCGGTGCCGTCGTCGTCTCGTCGAACAGATCCTCCGGCAGGATCACCGCCACCGGCCCCGGCAGCCCGCTCTCCGCCACATGGAACGCCCGCGCGATCGCCTCCGATGCCATCTCGGGCTCGTTCACCTCGATCACCAGCTTGGTAATGTCCGACAACAGCCGCGAGTAGTTCTGCTCCTGCAACGCCAGCCGACCAAAATCCTTACGCTCCACCTGCCCGACCAGCAGCACCAGCGGCGTTGCATCGTGGAACGCGGTGTGCAGCGCTACCATCGCATTGGCCAGGCCGGGCCCGCGCGACACCACCGCCACCCCCGCCCGATCACGCAGCCGCCCATCGGCCACCGCCATGAACGCCGCCCCGCCCTCATGCCGGCACACCACCAGCTGGATCGAATTCTTGTCCGCCAGCGCGTCGGTCAGCCCGAGATAACTCTCCCCGGGCACGCAATAGATGATATCGATATCGTGCGCTTCCAGGCTGTCGGCAAGCAGGCGCGATACGCTACGGGCCATAGGGGGTAGTCTCCCAGTTCTTGGTCGGATGATACTGCGTCCGCATCCGCCGGTCGCCAACCCGTGAAATCAAGCCGCCGCTGCTTCCCGCGTCAGAATGCTCACCGCCACCGCCTCCGCCACCCGTATGCCGTCCACCCCGGCCGACAGAATTCCCCCGGCATAGCCGGCCCCCTCGCCGGCCGGGAAAAGCCCTCGCGTGCCCGGGCTCTGCAACCCGGCATCGCGCGGAAACTTCACCGGCGAGGAGGTGCGCGTCTCCACCCCCGTCATCACGGCGTCAGCCATATCGAAACCGGGAATGGTCCGCCCGAAATGCGGCAGCGCCTCGCGGATCGCCGCCACGGCAAAATCGGGCAGGCACCGCGCCAAATCCGTCAGGTGCACGCCGGGCTTGTAGCTGGGCACCACGCTGCCGAACGCAGTCGAAGCCCGCCCGGCCAGGAAATCCCCCACCAATTGCCCCGGCGCCTGATACGTTCCGCCGCCGGCCGTGAAGGCCAGACTCTCCCAATGCCGCTGGAACGCCATGCCGGCCAGCGGCCCGCCGGGATAGTCGGTCGGATCGATGCCCACCACGATGCCGGCATTGGCGTTGCGCTCGTTGCGCGAATACTGGCTCATGCCATTGGTCACCACCCGCCCCGGCTCGCTGGCCGCCGCCACCACCGTGCCGCCCGGGCACATGCAGAAGCTGTAGACGCTGCGGCCATTGCTGCAATGGTGCACCAGCTTGTAGTCGGCCGCACCCAGCCCCTTATGCCCGGCAAAGTCGCCATAGCGCGCCCGGTCGATCAGCGATTGCGGATGCTCGATGCGCACGCCGATCGAGAACGGCTTGGCATCCATCGCCACACCGCGCGCATGCAGCCGCTCGAAGGTGTCGCGCGCCGAATGGCCGACCGCCAGCACCACATGGTCGGTTTCGATGATCTCGCCACTTTCCAGCACCACGCCGCGCACCGCATGCCGCTCGTCCAGATCGAGGTCCACCACCTTGCTCTGCCAGCGGTACTCCCCGCCCAGCGCCTCGATGCTCGCGCGCATGTGCTCCACCATCGACACCAGCCGAAAGGTGCCGATATGCGGCTTGGCGACGGTCAGGATTTCCGCCGGCGCCCCCGCGCGCACGAACTCCTCCAGCACCTTGCGCCCGCGATGGCCGGGGTCCTTTATTTGGCTGTACAGCTTGCCGTCGCTGAACGTGCCAGCCCCACCCTCGCCGAACTGCACGTTGGATTCGGGGTTCAGCACGCCGCGCCGCCACAGCCCCCAGGTATCCTTGGTGCGCTCCCGCACTACCTTGCCGCTATCCAGAATAATCGGCCGGAACCCCATCTGCGCCAGCAGCAGTGCCGCGAACAGCCCGCACGGCCCGGTGCCGATCACCACCGGACGCGCCCGCACCCAAGCCGGTGCCCGGCCGACGAACCGGTACGACGTATCCGGCGTCGGCCCCACATGCCGGTCGCCGGCCAGCCGCGCCAACACCGCGGCCTCGTCGGCCAGGTCGATATCCAGCGTATAGGAATACCGGATCGCCGCCTTGTTGCGCGCGTCGATCGCCCGCCGCGCCACCCTGATCTCGCCCAGCGCGCTCTCCCCCAGGCGTGCAACCACGGCCGGACGCAACGCGTCCTCGGGGTGATCGAGCGGCAGGCGCAATTCGGTCAATCGCAGCATCGCCGTCGTATAGTCGCCCTGCCCCGCCCGGCCAACTTCCGCTATCGTCCGTTCCAAGAGGGGGTGCCGACGCCATGACCGATTCCACCGTGGGTGCCGCGCCCGACTTCGACACCGCACGGCTGGATGCCTTCCTGAAGGAACGGCTACTGGGCCTGGCCGGCGCGCTGCGGCTGGAGCGCATCGCCGGCGGCCAATCCAACCCCACCTACTTCGCCAGCTACGCGACGCGCGCGTTGGTATTGCGCAAGAAGCCATCGGGCGTGCTGCTGCCCAGCGCGCATGCCATCGACCGCGAATTCCGCGTGATGACCGCCCTGCGCGCCACCGACGTGCCAGTGCCCAATTGCCTGTTCTACGAGGCATCGCCCGACATCATCGGCACCCCGTTCTACGTCATGGAACGGCTGGAGGGCCGCGTTTTCTCCAGCTACGACACCCCAGGCGTGGCCCCCGCCGAGCGCCGCGCGATGTACCGCTCGATGGCCGAAACCATGGCCCGGCTGCATGCGGTCGACTGGCAGGCCGCCGGGCTGGAGGGGTTTGGCCGCCCCGGCAGCTACATCGCCCGCCAGATCGCGCGCTGGACCAAGCAGTACGAATTGTCGCAGACCGAGAAGGTGCCCGACATCGAGCACCTGATCGACTGGCTGCCGAAGAACATTCCCGACGGCGAGGCCATCACCCTGTGCCACGGCGACTTCCGCCTGGGCAACATGATGTTCCACCCCACCGAGCCGCGCGTGGTCGGCGTGCTTGACTGGGAGTTGTCCACCATCGGCGACCCGCTGGCCGACCTCGCCTTCAACGCCATGGCCTGGCGATCGCGCCCCGAGGAATATGGCGGCCTGCTGGGCCTGGACCTCGACGCGCTGGGCATCCCCGGCGAGGAGGAATACCTGGCGATGTACTTTCGCGCGGCGAAACCAACCCCCGGCCTGTGGCCGTTCCACTTCGCCTTCGCCCTGTTCCGCTTCGCCGTCATCTTCGAGGGCATTGCCGCGAGGGTGCGCGCCGGCACCGCCGCCGCCGCCGACGCATCCAATACGCTGACCCTCAGCCGTGCCTTCGCCGCCCACGCGGTCGCCGCCATCGACGGCCCACCGCCTTATGGAGACCGCACATGCCAAACGCCGATCTGAGCGACGCCCCGCTGATCCTGGACGCCGACGGCCCGATTGGCACCATCACGCTGAACCGCCCGGCCCAGCTCAACGCGCTGGACGAGGCGATGGCGGCGGCCTTCCTGGCGGCGGTGCAGGCGCTGGGGGAAAAACCCGATCTGCGGGTGATCGTGTTGCGCGGCGCCGGGCGCGGCTTCATGGCCGGTGGCGATCTCAGCCGCATCCACGCCGCCATCGGCCAGGGCGGAGCCGCCGTCGACCCGATCATGCAGCCGCTGCACCAGGGCCTGACATTGCTTGCCGAGATGCCGCAGCCGGTGATCGCATCGCTGCACGGCCCGGTGGCCGGTGCGGGCATGAGTGTGGCCATGGCCGCCGACCTCGCCATTGCCGCCGACGATGCGAAGTTCACCCTGGCCTATGCCCGCATCGGCACCAGCATCGATGGCAGCGGCAGCTATTCGCTTCCCCGCCTGGTCGGGCTGCGCCGCGCGCTGGAAATCGCCCTGCTGGCCGATACGCTGGATGCCGCCGCGGCGCATCGCCTGGGCTTGGTGAACTTCGTTGTGCCAGCAGCCGAACTCGGCGAACGCACCGCGGCCCTGGCGGCGCGCCTGGCGGCCGGGCCGACCTTCGCCTATGGCCAGATCAAGCGGTTGCTGCGCACCAGTTTGGGACGCGACCTCCCGGGGCAACTCGATGCCGAGCGCGCCGCGTTCCACGCCTGCATGGCAACCGCCGATTTTGCCGAGGGGGTTGGCGCGTTCCTCGGAAAACGTGCCGCGATCTACACCGGAAAATGAGCCGGCACGGGATTGCGCGCCGCGCGCTCGTCGGGCTGCTGCTGGCCGGGGGCATCCAGGCGAACCCGGGCACCGCCGGCAAGCACCGGATCATCGTGACCAGCAACGGCTGGCACAGCGGCATCGTCGTGCCACGGACACTCGTGCCGCTCGCCGCGATCCCCGAGGCGGCGGACTTTCCGACCGCCGCCCATATCGAGTTCGGCTGGGGCGATGCCGAATACTACCCCACGCCGCGTGCGACCCTGGGCCTCGCACTGCTCGCCGCCTTTCCCGGACCGGCGGTGATGCATGTCTCCGGGCTGCCCGACCACCCGGCACGCGTCTTTCCCACCGTCAGCCTGCTGACCCTGGCGCTCGACGACGCGCAATTGCAGCGCCTCATCGCCGCCCTGGCCGCCAGCTTCGACCGCGCCGGAACCGCGCGCGCCATGCCAAACAGTGCCGCCGGCCTCTACCCGTTCAGCCGGTTCTATCCAGCCACCGGGCGGTTTCACGCCTTCAACACCTGCAACACCTGGACCGCGCAAACCCTGGCCGCCGCCGGCCTGCCCATTTCCGCGGGCGGCGTGCAAAGCGCCGATGACCTGACCAGCCGCCTTCGACCCCTGGCGGTGGACCAATAGTACCGAGCAGGTCTGTGCTTGATCCTTAAAAACGAAAAGGCCAGGGCTTCGCCCTGGACCCACCAGGGGCCAAGCCCCTGGACCTTAATACATTTTTATATTCTGCTTTCAAATACCATCGGCCTTTGCAAACTCATTTCTACTTCAAAAATATGAGGTCCAGGGGCTCGGCCCCTGGTGGGTCCCTGCGGTGCGGCTTCGCGCCGCAACGGCAAAGCCCTGGCCTTGTACCTCACTACCCCACCAAAACCGCCTTTCCGATCACCGCGCGGTCGATGATCGCCTGCAAACACGCGCTCGCCTGTTCCAGCGGAAACCGGTGCGAGATTGCCGGTTTCAGTTTGCCCTCGGCGGCCAGCCCCAGCAGAATTTGCATGTTAGCCTCCGCCACCTCCGGCTCGTTCATTCCCAGCCCGCCGATCCACACGCCGATCGCCTCGGCGCCTTTGATCAGCAGGTGGTTGGTCTTGGCCAGCGCCGGTGCACCGCCGAGGAAGCCGAGGATCAGCAGCCGCGCACCCCAGTTGAGGCAGCGCATCGACTCGTCGAACACTTCGGCGCCAATCGGGTCGTAGACGATATCAACCCCCTTGCCGCCGGTAAGTTCCTTCACCTGGTCACGAAAACCACCGCGATAGGCGATGGCGTGGTCTGCCCCCAGCGCCAGGCAGGCGTCGCGTTTTTCCGCGGTGCTGGCGGTGGCGATGACGCGGGCGCCGTAAAGCTTGGCGATCTGGATGGCGGAAACCCCGATGCCGCCGGCGGCGCCGTGGATCAGCACCCACTCGCCGGGCTTCATGCGGCCCTTCTGCACCAGCGCGTAATACGCGGTGGCATAAGCGCCGCGGAACACCGCACCCTCCTCCAACGTGAGCGCGGCGGGCAGCGGATCGCAGTGGCTGGCCTTGGTGTTGCCCAGCGTCTTGAAGGCGCCGCCGCTATGCCGGCTCATCACCCGATCGCCGGGCTTGAAGGCGGTAACGCCGGCACCGACGGCCACGATCTCGCCGGCAGCCTCGCCGCCCGGGATGAACGGCATCTCGGGCTTGGTCTGGTAGGTGCCGGCGACTTGCAGCACATCGACGTACTGCGCCCCGCGGGCCAGGATGCGCACCTGCACTTCGCCCGGCCCGGGTGGCGGCGGGTCGGGCAACTCGCGCACCACCAGAACCTCGGGGCCGCCCAGGGTTTCGCAAACAACAGCTTTCACGCCAAATCTCCCAATGAGAAAGAATCTTCTTTTTGTGAACAAAAAGAAGCAAAAAACTTCATCCATTAGGGCCGAGCCGATCCACACACCCGGCCCAAAACGGATGAAAAGTTTTTTGGTTCTTTTTTTTAAAAAAAGAACGTGCTTAGTCCTTATCCGGCCCCAGCACGCTCGCATAGCCCCGCCCGAACGCCGCGTCGCGCTTGGTGAAGGCGTGTTTCACGCCGAATTCGCGCATGGTCTTCTTGAACGTGCGGGCCATCGGCGCATTGTGGCCGCGCGCGTCGATTTCGGCGGCCAGGCGTTGCAGGGTGCGCGCGCCCATCAGCTCCAGCCCGAGATTGATCAGCCGCTTGTTGGCCGACAGCAGATGCGGATCAACCATGCCCATGCGGCCAGCCAGGCGCATCACCTCGGCTTCCAGCTGGTCGGCCGGTACCGCCTTGAGCACCAGGCCGATCAGTGCCGCATCGGCGCCGGTGACGGAATCCCCTGTCAGCATCAACCGCTTCGCCCATTGTGGGCCGATATTGTACAGCCACATGTGGCCAGGCGGCGTGCCGAGGTCGCGCACCGGCGGAAAGCCGATCCGCGCATCCTCGGCGGCGATCGCGATGTCGCACAACAGCATGATGTCGGTGCCGACGCCGATGACGGTGCCGTGGACCATGCAGATGACGGGCTTGTGCATGTCGAACAGCACCATGCGCAGCTTCTGGCCTTGTTCCAGGCGCCAGATGTCGTCGTCGATTTCCTCGCGCCCGCGATATTCGGGGCCGCGCTGCGACGAATACTCCGACAGGTCGGCGCCTGCGCAGAAATGCGGCCCCGCCCCACGCAGCACCACGCAATGCACCGCGTTG
>JBBQOT010000052.1:0-10140 GCA_038331165.1 Acetobacterales bacterium | reverse complement strand
GACCCGCGCGACTCAGCCTCTCAACGCCGCCGAGCAACCGCTGCCCGCTGCGCAATCCCCAGCACCACACTGCGGCCCAGCGTCTCAGCCGGGCTGCCAGTGCGCTTGCATGCCCGCTCAGCCTCCCACACCCGGCCACATATCGCCTGCAGCCCGTCCTCGCTCCACAGCCGCAACGCCTGTACGAACGCTGCCTCGCGGCGAAAGAACACCGGCGGCCGCGCCGCCTTCGCTGCCTCACCCGCCGATGCGCCTTGCGCCACCGCTGCCCGCGCCCGCTGCAACCGCTGGAGATGCATCAGCATGGCGCGCAACACACCAACCGCGGTCGCTCCTTCCGCCATCGCCAACTCCAGCGCCCGATCGGTAGCCGCCACATCACCCGCCGTCGCGGCGAACAGCGCATCGTCCAGCGACAACCCGGCCAGGTCACCCACACACGCCTGTGCCGCCGCCAGATCGACCCGCCCATCGGCACCGACGAACAACGCCAGCTTCTCCAACTCGGCCCGCGTCACCCCCTGGTCGGCACCCAACTGCCCGGCCAGCCACGTCTGCGCCTCGCCCTCGACCGACACGCCCTGGCGAGCCAAGACCTGCCCAATCATCGATTCCAGCTCCGCGCCCTTCAAAGCATAGCAGCCAATAGCCACCGCCTCGGGCGCCCGCTCCATCGCGCCGCGCAACTTGCCGCGCGCCGTCAATCCCGGCGCCTCCAACACTAACAGCGTATCACCGCCGCGTCCGATGCCCGCCAGCACCGCGGCAAGTGCCGCCTCGCCGACATCGCGCACCCGCACCACCCGCCGCCCACCAGACAGCGACATACTTGCCATTTCGTCCGCAATCCGCGGAATACCCTCTTTCTCCAGATCCGAAACCCGGAAGACATCATCGCCCGATCCCGCCACCGTCCGAACCAACCGGTTGGAACGTTCTCGGATCATACCAATATCGTCACCATATAGCAGCACTGCGCGGCACGCACCCGGAGCCTCCAGGAACGCCTCCACCCGCCGCACATCGAGTTTCACCTCAACCGCTCCGTCGGCGCCCTAGGCACTAGCCTGGCGCGCGAAATGCAGTGCCAATTGTGTGGTGACCTGTTCCGCCAACGCCTCGACCATCCGCCGCTGCACCGAAGTATTCGTCAATTCAGCTGCAAAAAACTGCTGGTTTACGATATTATACCCATCGACCTCGCGCGCCGAACCGCTCGCCACAGTACGCCGCTGCACGTCCTGCGCCAACAACGTCCACGTCGCCGTGCCGATCAGCCGAATACGCGACGTCGAATTATCGATCTGGATGGCAATCGGCTCGGCGCCCAGCGCGAACTGCACCGCCAGATCAAACCGCCGCGCAGCACCGCCGCCGCCCCGCTCCAGGCGGGTCATCAACGCCTGTCGCATCAACTGCCCGGTCCGCTCGGGGATCAGCAGCACATTGATCTCGCCCAGCCGCTCCTGCACCCCCGCAGTCTCGGCGCCGGTGCCATACAGCGGCCTGAATCCACACCCGCCAAGTCCGGCCACCGCCCCGAGCCCGGCCAGGCCCGCCAGCATCCCCCGACGCTTCACACCGCCCCGGTTGGCCATCGGCTACCCCGCGATCACGAAATTCACGATCCGTCCCGGCACATAAATGCGCTTGACCAGCCGCTTGCCTTCCAGCAACCGGGCCACGTGCGGCTCGCTCGCCGCTGCCGCAAGCACGGTCGCCTCATCGGCCCCTGGTGCCACTACGACCGTGCCACGCAGCTTGCCCAGGATTTGCACTGCGATCGTCACGCTCTCGGCCGCCGCCAGCGCCACATCCGCCTCCAGCCACGGCAGATCGGCCACCAAACCTTCAAACCCCGGATGCAGCCGAGCGTACATTTCCTCAGCCAAATGCGGCATCATCGGTGCCAGCAGCCGCGCCACAGCCTCCAACGCCTCAACCCGCGCCCAGGCCAGACTGGAATCCACCGCATCGCCGCGCTCGGCGTCGGAGATCGCGTTGCTGAACTCATAGATCCGCGCCACAGCCACGTTGAAGGCGAAGGATTCCAGCGCCTCGGTCACCCCCCCAATGGTTCGGTGCGTCGCCCGCCGCAGTGCACGGGCCGCCGGCGACCAGCTGTCCGGCATCGCCGGCACCGCACCTGGCGTCCCCTCCACCAACCGGAACAGCCGCTGCGTGAAGCGGAACGCCCCCACCGCCCCGGCTTCGGTCCACTCCATATCCCGCTCCGGCGGATTGTCCGACAGAATGAACCAGCGCGCCGTATCCGCCCCATAGCGGTCGATGATCTCGCCGGGGTCGATCGTGTTGCGCTTCGACTTCGACATCTTCTCGATCCGACCGACCTGCACCGAAGCTCCCGATGCCGTCTCGATCGCCGAGCCATCGCCCCGCACCTCCACCTCATTCGGCGTCAGCCACCGCCCGTCTTCGGCACGGAAGCTCGCATGCGTCACCATGCCTTGCGTGAACAGCGCCGCGAACGGCTCATCGATGCCCAGGTGCCCGGTCTTGTGCATCGCCCGCGTGAAAGACCGCGCATACAGCAGATGCAGAATCGCGTGTTCGATGCCGCCGATATACTGGTCAACCGGCAGCCAATGGTCCACCGCCGCGCGATCAACCACCGAACTGGCGTGCGGCGAACAGAAGCGCGCGAAATACCACGAGCTATCCACAAACGTGTCCAGCGTATCCGTCTCGCGCTCCGCCGCCGCGCCGCAGCGCGGGCAGGCCACGTGCTTCCACGTCGGATGATGGTCCAGCACCTTGCCCGGCCGCGAGAAATCCACATCCTCCGGCAGCACGATCGGCAGTTCCGCCTGCGGCACCGGCACCACTCCGCACGCTCCACAATGCACCACCGGGATCGGCGTGCCCCAATACCGCTGCCGGCTGAATCCCCAGTCGCGCAGCCGCCAGTTCACCACCCCCTGGCCCACGCCCTGTTGCTCCAGCGCGGCAATCGCCGCCGGCTTGGCAGCCCCCGGTGCCGCCAGCCCATCCAGGAACCCGGAATTGATCATCGTGCCGTCATCGACAAAGGCCTTCGCCCCCACCGCAAAGCTCGCCGCATCCTCGCCCGGCGGCAGCACCACCGCCGGCACCGCCAACCCGTACTTACGCGCAAAATCCAGGTCGCGCTGGTCATGCGCCGGGCAGCCGAAGATGGCCCCGGTGCCGTATTCCATCAGCACGAAATTGGCGATCCACACCGGAAACGACGCACCTTGCACGAACGGATGCGCCACGCGCAGCCCGGTGTCGTAGCCGCGCTTTTCCGCCGCTTCGATCACCGCCTCGCTGGTCCCCATCGTCCGGCATGCCGCCACGAACGCCGCCGCCCCAGCATCGCGCGCCGCCGCCGCAGCGGCCAACGGATGCTCCGGCGCGATCGCCAGGAACGACATGCCGAACAACGTATCCGGCCGCGTGGTGTAAACCTCCACGTCCTCGATGCCCGCCTCTGGCACTGCCAGACGGAAGCGCAACCGCGCCCCCTCGCTGCGCCCGATCCAGTTGGCCTGCATCAGCCGCACCCGCTCCGGCCACTTCTCCAGCCCATCCAGCGCCGCCAGCAACGCCGGCGCATCGGCGGTGATGCGAAAGAACCACTGCGCCAGCAGCTTCTTCTCCACCGGCGCGCCCGACCGCCAGCCGCGGCCATCGATAACCTGCTCGTTGGCCAGCACCGTGCCATCCACCGGGTCCCAGTTCACCCAGCTCTCCCGGCGATACACCAGCCCGGCCGCCAGGAAATCCAGGAACAGCCGCTGCTGATGCACGTAATAGCTCGGGTCACAGGTGGCGAACTCCCGGCTCCAGTCCAGCGACAGCCCCATGCGCTGCAATTCCGCGCGCATCGCCGCGATGTTTTCCCAGGTCCACTTGCCCGGATGCACCCCGCGCTCAATCGCCGCGTTCTCCGCCGGCAGGCCAAAGGCGTCCCACCCCATCGGGTGCAGCACCGCAAAGCCGCGCGCCCGCTTGTAGCGCGCCACCACGTCGCCCAGCGTGTAGTTGCGCACATGGCCCATGTGGATCTTGCCGCTGGGATACGGAAACATCTCCAGCACATAGTATTTGGGCTTGCCGTCGGTCGGCACGTCTTCCACGTGGAAGCAGCCGCGCGCCGCCCAGGCCGCCTGCCATTTCGGCTCCGCCGCCCGGAAATCGTAACGCGGTGCCTCTACAGCGTCGGTCATTGGCCGGTATGCTCCAAGGTCAGGAAGGCCAGGGCTCTGCCCTGGACCCGCTGGGGCCGGCGGCCCCAGACCCCATTTATTGAGGGCCCAGGGGGCTCGGCCCCCTGGTCTCCGTTTAATCCCTAACCACCTGCTGCGCCCGCAGGTCGCGCGCCCGCGCCAACACCTTATTTTCAAGCTCATTGGCTGCGTTCGGCGCCACCGGCGCATCAACCCAGTTGCCGCCCTGCACCACCTGGCGGAACACCGACACGCGCACACCATCGGCACGCAGGGTCCGGCCGAGAATATAGGCCGTTGCCTTGAACCGCTCCCCGCTCGCGCCGGCCGGCTGGTACCAGTCGGTGATGATCACGCCGCCGAACGGGTCGGCCGAAACCAGCGGCATGAAGCTCAACGTCTCCAGCGCCCCACGCCAGAGATAGGCGTTCACCCCAAGCGCCCCGCCCTGGTCGCCGTCTGACCGGCCACGCCCGATCGACACCAACGGCCCGGAATCGCCCAGGATCGAGCCCTTGTTGAGGGCGCCGTAATTGCGCGGGTCGGAATAGTCCTCGCGGAACTCCTTGTTCGGCGTGCACGCGCCCAGCGCGAGGCCCGCCATCAGCAGGGCAGCGACAACAGCCGGCAGTCTCGACATGCAATAGCCCTTCACGCTGGCGGCCCGGCCGGTGGCATCGCTCGTCGCGACGGGCCCTGCGGCGAGGCCTATCGGATCGCGGCTGTCCTGGCAACCCGGCGCGTCGGCTGGCAGCAAAACACGACCAATACAAAGCAGAAGGGCGGCGACCCTGCGGCCGCCGCCCCCCTTCGTCACGTATCAACCGAGGCTTACCAGCGGAAGCTGTTGCCCAGGATGATGGCGGTCGCGTTGATCGCCTTGGTGGAACCGGCCGGCAGCACGTCGTTGCTCAGATTGACGCCGCGCTCCTTGGCGGTGCCAGTCACGAACTCGACGAACAGACGGGCGCCCGGAACGTAGGTGTAGGTCACACCGGCGGCCCAGCCGATGTCGGTGCGCTTCGCCCCATTGCCGAGAGCGCCGGCCTGGCTGGCGTTGGTGTAGGCGACGCCAGCGGCCCACGGGCCGTTGGTGTAGCCGGCGCCGAGGGTGTAGACCATCGACGACTTCTCGCCCGGGTTCAGCGGAGTGAAGTTGCTGTTCACCGTGCCGGTGTTCATGTAGCCGCCGACGACGAAGCCGCTGAACGACACGGTCGCACCGGCGGTCACAACGCTCAGGCCGCGCGGGGTAAGGCCACCGTTCACGCCGGGGCCGCCCACGTTGCTGATCGCGCCGCTGCCGATGTAGCCAACATGCAGTTGGGTCCCGATGGCGCCGAACTTGCCGGTGTAACGGGCGCCGAGCTCGTAGAGGTTACGCACGCGCGCCAGATCAGCAGCCGCGATCGAGGCCGACTGGCGGGTCGAACCACCGGTGGTGGTGTTGTTGCCGTCGCCCGCGGTGTTCGGGGCGCTGCCCGGCGCGAACGAGAAGCCAAGCTGCAAGCCCGACCACGTCGGCGACAGATAGGTGATCTTCTGCGTCGAGTACTCGTAGCCGCCGCCAACCGAGAAGCGATACGGGTTGACGCCCTTGGTCATGCCAGGGGCCCAGCCGTTCCAGCCGCCGTCCGCGATCTCGTTCTCGAACGTGCCGGTACGCATGATCGAGGCGACGCCATCGCGGGTGCCGAAGCTCAACTGGCCGAGCTGGTCGGTGCCGACATAGCCCCAGGCGCGATTGACGAACAGCGCGTTCGACGCACGCGTGCCGCCGGTGCCAACGCCGCCGCCGAAGCCGCCGGTGTTGCCAACGCCAGCCTGGTTGTCACGCGAACGAACTTCCGCGAAGGCACCGTAGCGCAGGCCGCCCGCGGTCTGGGCGTCGAACGACGGATAGATACGGAACGTGCTCAGGAAACCGTAACTGTCGTTCTTCTGCGTACGGCCGCCGACGCCCGGAGCCTTGTCGTTGGTGTTCGAAGCAAAGCCGGCAGCAAAGAACACATAACCGTCAAGACGGACCACCGACTTGCCGGGGGCCGACGAGCCGATCACCGCCGAGCTGGACGACCCGAGGGTCGGCTCCAGGCCCGACGCGGCGGCAACGCCGGTCATTGCAACTGTGGCCACACCGGCCAGCAGAATCTTACGCATTGCACTCTCCTCTATGCGCCGGGGGACCCGGCGGAGTTAGAAGGCCCCGCCCCGTTTCCCCCGGGTGGATCATCGAATGGCCACCAATCCCGAAGGCAAGGGGGCCAACCCGTTGATCCAACCGCAAACGGGCGGGAGCAGCCAGACCTGACGCAGACTATTGACCTCACCGCGCCCGGCCCGCAATCACCCAAACACCCACGCCATGGCATTTCCGAAACACTGTGGCGCGAATGCCACAGGCGATCCGGCCCGAAAACCCGCTCACGGCGCCAGCGCCCCGATGGCGGCAGCGCAGCGCAGCCCAGGCAGCCGCCGCACCGAGCCGCCGTCAATCCCGCCCAACGCCCCCACCACCAGCCCCCCTGGGGCGCGCCGCGCCATTGCCGCCCACCGGGCTACCCCAAGCGCAGCGGCCCCGGGATGGCTGGCCGTCGCGAAGGCGGGCGACAGGAACGCCACATGTGCGCCCGCCGCCCCAGCCCGGCGGAGGTCCGCCACGCCGTGCGCCGAACTGGTCACCAAACCACCCAGCCCCGCCCCCCGCAGCCCCGCTCCACGCAACCCCACCATGCCGCGCACCCGCCAGCCGCCACGCAGGTGCACCCCGGCACCCACCGCCCGCGCCAGCTTTGCATCCCCGGCCACCACCAGCACGTTGCGCCGTTGCCGGCAGATCGCCGCCAGCCCCCGCGCCAGCGCCGCCCGCCGCGGGCTGGCGTCGTCGCGCAACACCACCCCACACAGCCCGCGCGGCAGCGCCGCGGCCGCCGCAAGCGGATCGCCCAGCCGCACGAGGTCGGTGAACAGCCACAGCACGGGTATGGTCGAAGACGCGGGCACACCCCCGCCCTGCGACAAACGCCGCTTGACCGCGCGCGCCCAAGCGACAAGCTTTCCGTCCATGAGCGCCCCCGCCACCGCTGCCTCCTCTTATAGTCACGTCGCCGCCGGCCTGTCCGCCGTGCGCGGCCGCATCGCCGCCGCGGCCGCCAAGGCCGGCCGGCCACCCGGCGCCGCAACCCTCGTCGCCGTCTCCAAGACCCACCCCGTCGAGGCAGTGCTGGCCGCGCTGGCCGCCGGGCAGACGGCATTCGGCGAGAACCGGGTGCAGGAGGCCGCCGGAAAATTCCCCACCCTGCGCGCAGCCCACCCCGCCCTTCGCCTGCACATCATCGGCGGCCTGCAGACCAACAAGGTGCGCGACGCGGTGCGTCTGGCCGACGTGATCGAGGTGCTCGACCGGCCCCGCCTGGCCGACGCCATCGCCGATGCCATCCAGAAGGAAGGCCGGGCCCCCGACCTGCTGGCACAGGTCAATGTCGGCGACGAACCGCAGAAAGCCGGCATCCCCACCGCCGAGGCCGACGCCTTCATCGTCGCCTGCCAGGCCCGCTTCGGCCCCGCCCTCACCGGCCTGATGTGCATCCCCCCCGCCGAGGGCGACCCCGCGCCGCATTTCGCCTGGCTCGCCGCCTGCGCCGCACGCCACGGCCTGTCGGTGCTGTCGATGGGCATGTCCGGCGATTTCGAGAGCGCCATCGCCCACGGCGCCACCCATGTGCGCGTCGGCACCGCCATCTTCGGAAGCCGCGGCTAACCCGCCGCGCCTGCCTTGCACGATTCCGCAGTGCAGCGTAATCGAGCCGGCACGGGCACTGCACGCCCAACTCCCGAGGGTCGCTGCATGACATCATGCGAGCCGGTCGTCCCACCCACGCCGCGCCCCTGCCCGCGCGGCGCCACAGGGGGCACGCGCCACCGATGACCACCGCATCCGCCCATCCCGGCGCGCCCGGCTCCGCCCCCGGCTCCACCATGCGCCTCGGCGTGTTGCTCGGCGTGCTTGGCGTGGTCTACGGCGACATCGGCACCTCGCCGCTGTACGCCTTCAAGGCCTCGCTCGAGCATTTCAAGCACGACGGCATCGACAACGGCGACGTGCTGGGAATCCTGTCGATGATCTTCTGGTCGCTGATCCTGGTGGTCACGATCAAATACGTCCTGCTGGTGATGCGCGCCGACAACCGCGGCGAGGGCGGTGTCCTCGCACTGATGGTGCTGGCTCAGCGCGGCGTGCAGAACACGCGGCTACGCAGCATCCTCGCCCTGGTCGGCATCGCCGGCGCCTGCCTGTTCTTCGGCGACGGCGTGATCACCCCTGCGATCTCGGTACTCTCCGCCGTCGAGGGCCTGCAAACCGTCGACCCCCGCCTGCACGAACTGGTGATCCCGATCGCCCTGGCGGTGATCCTGCTGCTGTTCCTCATCCAGTGGCGCGGCACCGGCATCATGGGCCGCGTCTTCGGCCCGGTGATGCTGCTGTGGTTCGTCACCCTGGCGGTGCTCGGCATCATCCACATCGTGCGCAACCCGGCGGTGCTGCTCGCCCTGTCGCCCACCTACGCCCTCGGCATGATCCTGCACTACAAGCTGCTGTCGCTGATCGCGCTGGGCTCGGTCGTGCTCGCCGTCACCGGGGCCGAGGCGCTGTATGCCGACATGGGCCATTTCGGCGCCCGACCAATCCAACGCGCCTGGCTGTTCTTCGTGCTGCCCGCGCTGGCGCTGAACTACTTCGGCCAGGGCGCCCTGGTCCTCGCCCACCCCGAAGCGATGGAAAACCCGTTCTACCTGCTGGCGCCCGAATGGTTCCGCCTGCCGCTGGTCATCCTGTCCACCGCCGCGACCGTCATCGCCAGCCAGGCGATGATCTCCGGCGCCTACTCCGTCGCTCGCCAGTGCATGCAGCTCGGCTTCCTGCCGCGCCTGACCGTGCGCCACACCTCGTCATCGGAGGAGGGGCAGATCTACCTGCCGCAGGTCAACTGGGCGATCCTGGTCGGCGTCGTCATCCTGGTGCTGGCGTTCCGCACCAGCGACAACCTCGCCGCCGCCTACGGCATCGCGGTCACCGGCACCTTTCTGTGCACCAGCGTGCTCGCCGCGGTGGTGTTCCGCCGCACCTATGGCTGGCGCCTCGGCACCGTCATCGCCGTGTTCGGCGGCTTCTTCGTGCTCGACTTCGTCTACTTCGCCGCCAACGTGCTGAAGGTGCCCCAGGGCGGCTGGGTGCCGCTGGTGCTCGGCCTCGCCCTCGTCGCCATGATGACCAGCTGGAAACGCGGCCGCGACCTGCTGCTCGATCGCTGGAAACAGGACAGCTTGCCGCTGTCGAGTTTCCTCGCCCGCCTGCCGCAATCGCGCACCGTGCGCGTGCCCGGCATGGCGATCTTCATGACCGGCAATTCCGACTACGTGCCCGGCGCCCTGCTGCACAACCTCAAGCACAACAAGGTGCTGCACGAGCGCGTGCTGTTCGTCACCGTCGCCAACCAGGACATGCCCGCGGTACCCGCCGCCGAGCGCGCCAGCGTCACCAAACTGGCCGAAGGCATTCACCGCGTGATCATCCGCTACGGCTTCATGGAAAGCCCGCATCTGCCGCGCGACCTCGCCGCCGTCTCGGCCGTCGAAGGGCTGGACTTCGACCCGCTGCAAGCCAGCTACTTCCTCGGCCGTGAAACGCTGGTCGCCGCAGCACGGCCCCGGATGCCGATCTGGCGGCTATGGCTGTTCCTGGTGATGGCTCGCAACGCCATATCGGCCACCGAGTTCTTCCGCATTCCGACGGATCGGGTGGTGGAACTGGGCGTGCGGGTGGCGATCTGAAGGCAGGCAAGGCCGGGGCTTTGCCCCGGACCCCACCAGGGACCCGAGGTCCCTGGACCCTCAACAATTTCACCTTCGGCAAAAGGGGGTCTGGGGC
>JBBQOT010000051.1:0-10150 GCA_038331165.1 Acetobacterales bacterium | reverse complement strand
GGCCAGCAGTGCCATGCTCGCCGCCCAGGCGAGGCCGGCCAGCCGCGCGGTGCGGTGCCCGGCCTGGATATCGCTCGGTTCCGGCGCCAGTTTTTCTACGGCGCGCGGCACCACCGGGGGCGGCGCGGCCCGCGCGGGCGGCGCCTGCGGCAGCGTTGGCCCAGGTCCAGGGTCAGGTGCAGGCTGCTGCTCAGCCATCGCTGGCGGGGCGGCGGCGTGCAACTCGGCTTGTGACTCGACGATCGGCGGCGCCTCCACGGCGGGGCTGGCGGCCGGTTCCGGAATCCAGTGATTACCGCAGCGCGCGCAGCGCACCTTGCGCGGCGCGCCGGTCAGCAGCTTTTCCGGCACCTCGTAGACGGCCTGGCAGGACGGGCAGACGATCCGCATATGGTCTTTCCAGCAACGCCCAATGCTGGCGGCTCGCCCCCCGCATTGCAACCGGCGCGATGCTGCCGCGGGTGCTTCCGGCGCGACGCCGATTGGTGGCACAAGGCGCATAGAGGGATGCGGGCCATGATTCGGGCGGAGGGCATTGGGCTGCGCTACGGCGACAGCGACGGCGGCGCGGATGGCGAGGCGCCAGAGGTGCTGCAGGGCCTGTCGTTCAGCGTCCCCGGTGGCGGCTGGCGCTGGCTGCTCGGCCCCTCGGGCGCGGGCAAGTCGTCGCTGCTGCGCCTGCTGCATGTCGCCGTCCGGCCGACGCGCGGGCGGCTGCACCTGATGGGGGTGGATGTCGGCGAGGCCCGGCGCCGCGAACTTCCCGCACTGCGCCGGCGCATCGGCATGGTGTTCCAGGATTTTCGCCTGCTGTCCCACCTGTCGGTGTTCGACAACGTGGCGCTGCCGCTACGCCTGGCCGGCCGGCCAGAGGGGCAGTTGCGCGCCGATGTCACCGAGATGCTGCGCTGGGTCGGGCTCGCCAAGGTGGCTGCCATGCGCCCCAGCCTGCTGTCCGGCGGGGAGCAGCAGCGCGCGGCGATCGCCCGTGCCGTGATCGTGCGCCCGTTGCTGCTGCTGGCCGACGAGCCCACCGGCAACCTCGACGACACCCAGGCCGAGCGCCTGATGGTGCTGCTGCAGGAGATGAACCGGTTGGGCACCACGGTGATCGTCGCCACCCACAACACCGCGCTGGTGGAGCGCCATCCCGGCCCGGCGCTGGAACTGGCGCGCGGGCGGCTGGTGCGGGATGGCTAGGCGCGATCCGTCCCGCCTCGCGCCGCGCCGGCTCGACGGGCTGGGCCTGCGCCATGCGCCAGGCTGGCGCGTGCTGCCGCTGATCGTCGCCGCCATGGCGTTCCTGGCTGCACTGGCCATCGCCGGCGCCCAGGGGGCCGCCGAACTCGGCCGGCACTGGCAGCAGGGTGCCGCCGCCACGCTGACGGTGCAGGTGCCGCGCCCCGCCGCACCGCCCGCCGCCCCGGCCGCCACCGGCGAGACGCGGCGCGACCGGGTGGTGACGCTGCTGCGCGGCACGCCAGGCGTTGCCACCGTGCGACCGCTGGGCGATGGCGAACTGTCCGACCTGCTGCGCCCCTGGCTCGGCAGCAACGCCGAGCAACTCGCCCTGCCGTTGCCGGCGGTGGTGGCCGTCACCGTCGCCGATGACGGGCCCGACCTGGCCGCGCTCGCCGCCCGGCTGGAGGCAGCCGCCCCCGGCACACTGACCGAAAGCCATGGCCCCTGGGTGCGTCGCCTCGCCCTGCTGGCGCGCAGCCTGCGCATCTGCGCGCTGGCGGCACTTGGCCTGGTGGCCGCGGTGGCGGCGGCGATGATCGTGGTAGCGACACGTGCCGCGCTGGCGTCGCGGCGTGAAGTGGTGGAGACGCTGCACGGCCTGGGGGCCACGGATCTGTACATCGCCGACCGCTTCGCCCGCCGGGCCAGCCGTGCCGCCGCGGTCGGTGGGCTCGCCGGCCTGGTGCTGGCGCTGCCGGTGGTGGTGGTGCTGGCGGCGCTCGCGGCCCCCTTCGTCAGCGCGGTCCCCGCCGAGGCCGGGGTGCCAGACCTGGCCGAACTGTTGGCGACGGTGTGGCGCCTGCCACCGGTGCTGCTGTGGGCGTTGCCAGCGCTGCCGCTGCTGGCGGGGGCGATCGGCTATGTCGCCGCCCAGGGTGCGGTGCGTGCATGGCTGCGGCATCTGCCGTGAGTGGCCTGCGGTGGGCCGTGTTGCTTGCCCTTGCTGCCGCGCTAGTGGGGCTGGCCCTGGGGTTCGTCTGGTTCGCGGCACAGGCGCGCCGACCGGCACCAGTGCCGGCGCGGGCCGACGGTATCGTGGTGCTGACCGGCGGCGCCGGGCGCATCGAGCTGGCGGTGCGGCTGCTGGCCGACCGGCATGCCGATCGCCTGCTGGTCTCCGGCACCGGGCGCGGCGAGCTGGCCGACCTGCTGGCCAGGGCCGGGCTACGTCCCGGGCTGGCCACCCAGGTGGCGCCGGACCAGGTGGCGCTGGGTCGTGGCGCGCGCTCCACCCGCGGCAACGCGCGAGAGACGGCGGAATGGGTGGCCACGCACGATATCCGCTCGCTGATCGTGGTCACCTCCGGCTATCACATGCGGCGCGCGCTGATCGAACTGCGCCGCACCCTGCCGGCCGAGGTCGTTCTGCACGCCGTACCGCTGGTGCCGCATTTGCCCGACGGGCACGACGAGGTCCCGCTGCGCCTGCTGGCAGCGGAGTATGCCAAGTGGCTGGGCGCCATGGTTGGCCTGTCCGGTTGGCTGGCGCGCGAAGATGAGGCGGCGTCGCCACAGCCGGCGGCACCGAGGGGGGGCGGATGATCTGGCTGCGCTCGGCGGCGTTCAACCTGTGGTTCTACGGCGCCACTGTGGTGCTGGCGACGTTCAGCGCCGTGGTCCAGTCGGGCCCGACGGCCTGGTCGCACGGCATTGCCCGCTTCTGGGCGCGCACCGTTCTGGCTGGGCTGAAGCCGCTGTGCGGTATCACGGTTGTGGTCAGCGGGCGCGAGCACCTGCCGGTTTCGGGCCCGGCATTGATCGCCTCCCAACACCAGTCAGCCTTCGACACCGTGGTGTGGCTGCTGTTGGTTCCGTCGCCAGCCTATGTGCTGAAACAGGAGTTGACCCGGATCCCGCTCTACGGCGGCATGATCCGCAAGCTCGGCATGATCTCCGTGGACCGCAGTGCCGGCGCCGCGGCGATCCGCAGCTTGCTGCGCGGTGCCGATATGGCGGTCGCGCAGGGCCGGCCGATCGTGATCTTCCCCGAGGGTACGCGCGCCCCGCCCGGGGCGCCGTTGCCGTTGCACCCCGGGATCGCCGCGTTGGCCACGCGTACTGGCCTGCCGGTGATCCCGGTGGTGACCGATTCTGGCCTGCGCTGGGGGCGGCGTGCCTTTCGCAAACGCCGTGGGGTGATCCACATCGCCATCCAGCCCCCGCTGCCCGCCGGCCTGCCGCGCGCGGTGCTGATGGAACGGTTGGCCGCGCTGTATGCCGGTGGGGTCGATGCTGTGGACAAGTCTGTGGATTCAACCAGGTCCGGGTTCAGCGCGTCTCCGAGGGAACCGAGCTAAAATGATGGTAAATCTCATGAAAATGACGGTCGAAGAGGGCATCTTGGCGGTCGTGGCGGGCTGGGGATGAGCGGCGCGGCAGGACGGCCATGTTCGGCCCGGGCATGACGCCATGACGCCGCTCGCGTTGCGTCGGGTCGTGGCGATCGCCACCGTCGTGCTGCTCGTCTTGGCCACGGCCCATGGCGCGCTGTGGTGGTGGGTCACCGCCCAAATGGAGCAGGACGTTGCCGCCGTCATCGCAGCCCCGCCCATGCCGGGCTGGCGCGCTGGCGCCGGGAAGTTGCGCCGCGGCGGCTGGCCATTGGCGGCCACGGTGGAGGTGCCGGCGTTGGTGGTCGAAGGGTCGCTCACGCCCGGCGATACGATGCGATGGCATGCCGAGCGCCTGACCGTCGCGCTGGAATTGACCCATCCGCGCACGCTGGTTGTGGCCGTCACCGGGGCGCAGCAACTGCAATTCGGCGCTGCAACGCCAATCCCGATCAGCACCACCCGCCTGCGCGCCGAGTTGCCGCTGGAACCCGGTGTGGCGGCCCGTGCGGTGGCGATCGAGGTCGTCGATCTGCATGCGAACCTGCCCGATGGGCGCTTCAGCCTGGGTCGGCTCGACCTTGCCGTTGAATCGCGCTCGGCCGCGCAACAGGGCGAGCCCGCGGTCGCTGTGGTCGGCACCGCCCAGCAGGTGGTGCTGCCGCCGGTGCTGGAATGGCCGCTTGGCCCCAACATCGATCGGCTGCTGTTCGATCTCGTGGTGACCGGGCCGGTTCCGCGCAGCCCCGACCTAGCGGAGCGCGCCGAGGCATGGCGCGACGGCGGCGGTGCGGTGGAAGTGCGGCGGCTGGAACTGGCCTGGGGCGAGGTTTCGCTGTCGGGCGGCGCCACCCTGGCGCTGGACGCGCGGTTGCAGCCGATGGGCGCGGCCAACGCCCGGGTCGGCGGCTATGCCGCGGCGCTGCGGGCACTGACATCATCGCGCCTGCTGACCCCGCGCAGCGCGGCCGCCGCCGGCGCGTTACTATCGCTGATGGCCCGCCGACCGCCCGAGGGCGGCGCGCCGGTGGTGGAGGTGCCGCTGAGCCTGCAGAACCGCACCTTGGCGCTGGGCCGGATTCCGCTGCTCCGGCTACCCGAACTGGTCTGGCGCCCACCCTCCTGACCTGTTAAAGTATCTCCATGATGACCCGGACCGGCATTGCGCGAATTACGAGCCCGGCTGCCTGAGCAGCCGGGATTAACGCGCCCGCCTTTCCAGACCGCTTCCGGAGTCGCATTCCATGTCAGTACAACCCTGGGCCCTTGTCGGCCTGCACGCCGCCGTCCGTTTTTCCGTCCAGGCCGAAGCCACGCCTGGCCTGCTCCCCCGCCTGATCCAGCCCTTCGCGCGCCGCGATCTGCTGCCCGACAGTTTCACCGCCGAGCGTCGTGGCGATGAGGTACGGGTCGAAATCGCCATGGTGCGCATGCCGGCCGAAATGGTGCACCTGGTGGAAGGCAACCTGCGACAGATCGTCGGCGTGACGGGGGTCACCACCCGCCAGGAGATCACCGGCGCGGTGCGGCGCCAGGCTGCCTGAAGGACCCAGGCGGCCTGAAGAAATCGTGCCGCTGACGACCGCCGGCGGCCGAATCTTGCACCGCGGTATGTTGCAGCCCACGAAACCCCATGATAGAGCCCGCACCGTCATCACCACTACGGCGGCGGCCTCGTCGGCGTTGCGATTTGCTTTGTGTCATGGGACCGGTCAGACCGGCCCGTCCTCTCCACCGGTGGCGTCGGGTGATCCTGGCGCGACCCAGAATATGGAACCGGGCCCTTGGCGTCGGCGCAAACTTCCTCGGCCAGCAGCACGATTTCCTCCGGTGGCGGGCTGGTCGATCGCTATGCGGCGGCGCTGTATGCCCACGCCTCCGACCAAAACCAACTCGACCTGGTGGTGGAGCAGATGGACGCGCTGGGCCGTCTGATCGACGAGAACAGCGACCTCAAACGCCTGCTGCGCTCGCCGCTCATCGACGTGAATCTCGCGCAGAAGGCGCTGCGCACCGCGCTGGAGGCGCAGGGCTTCGGCAAGATCGTGCTAGATTTCATTGGCGTGGTTGTCTCCAACCGTCGCATGGCCACGCTGCGTGCCATCGTCTCCGCCTTCGCCGCCCTGGTCGCTGCCAAGCGCGGCGTGGTCGTGGCCGAGGTGCAGACCGCCCACGAGCTGACCGACGTGCAGGAACAACAGTTGCGCGCCCGCCTGATCGAGGCGGGCTACGGCAACGTCGATATCATCAAGAAAGTCGAACCCGCCCTGTTGGGCGGCCTGGTCGTGCGCATCGGCGCCCGGCTGTTCGATAGCAGTCTCAAGTCCCGGCTGCAGCGACTGCAATACGCCATGAAGGGAGCCGCCTGATATGGACATCCGTCCCGCCGAAATCTCGGAAATCCTCAAGAAGCAAATCGCTTCCTTCGATACGGAGGCCGACGTTTCCGAGACCGGCCAGGTGCTGAGCGTGGGCGACGGCATTGCCCGCGTCTTCGGCCTGCAGAACGTGATGGCCGGCGAACTGGTGAGCTTCCCGGGCGCCGGGCTGACCGGCATGGCGCTGAACCTGGAAACCGACAATGTCGGCGTGGTGATCTTCGGCGATGACCGGGCGATCCGCGAGGGTGACACCGTCAGCCGCACCGGCCGCATCGTCGATGTGCCGACTGGCAAGGGCCTGTTGGGCCGCGTGGTCGACGGCCTGGGCAACCCGATCGACGGCAAGGGCCCGATCGAGGGCAAGCGCATGCTGGTCGAGGTGAAGGCCCCGGGCATCATTCCGCGCAAGTCGGTGCACGAGCCGATGCAGACCGGCATCAAGGCGATCGACGCGCTGATCCCGATCGGCCGTGGCCAGCGCGAGCTGATCATTGGCGATCGTCAGACCGGCAAGACCGCGGTGATCATCGACACCATCCTCAACCAGAAGGGGATCAATGCCGGCACCGACGAGAGCAAGAAGCTCTATTGCATCTATGTCGCCGTGGGCCAGAAGCGCTCCACCGTGGCCCAGCTGGTGCGCACACTGGAAGAAAACGGCGCGATGGAATACTCCATCGTGGTTGCCGCCACCGCGTCCGACCCGGCGCCGATGCAGTTCCTGGCGCCGTACACCGGCTGCACTATGGGCGAGTATTTCCGCGACAACGGCATGCACGCGGTGATCTTCTACGACGATCTGTCCAAGCAGGCCGTCGCCTATCGCCAGATGTCGCTGCTGCTGCGCCGCCCGCCGGGCCGCGAGGCCTACCCTGGCGACGTGTTCTATCTGCATTCGCGCCTGCTGGAGCGTGCCGCGAAGATGAACGACACCGAGGGCGCGGGCTCGCTGACGGCCCTGCCGGTGATCGAGACCCAGGCCGGCGACGTCTCGGCCTATATCCCGACCAACGTGATTTCGATCACCGACGGTCAGATCTTCCTGGAGACCGAATTGTTCTACAAGGGCATCCGCCCCGCCGTGAACGTCGGTCTGTCGGTTTCCCGCGTGGGGTCGGCCGCCCAGATCAAGGCGATGAAGCAGGTTGCCGGGCGGATCAAGCTCGAACTCGCGCAGTATCGCGAAATGGCCGCCTTCGCGCAGTTCGCCTCCGACCTCGATGCTTCCACCCAGCAGCTGCTGGCGCGTGGCGCACGGCTGACCGAGCTGCTGAAGCAGCCGCAGTTCAAGCCGGTGCCGGTCGAGGAGCAGGTGGTGGCGATCTTCGCCGGCGTGCGCGGCTATCTCGACCGCATCGAGGTGGGCAAGATCGGCCGGTTCGAGACCCAACTGCTGGCCGACATCAAGGCGCGTGAGCCGGGGATCGTCGACTCAATCCGCGCCGATCGCGAGATCAAGCCGGATGTCGAGAAGAAGCTGATCGCCTTCCTCGACGGCTTCATGAAGACCTTCGCCTGATCTTTCAGCGGTTTGTGGGTAGCGCGCAACCATGGCGACCTTAAAGGACCTTCGGCTTCGCATTGCCAGCGTGAAGTCGACGCAGAAGATCACCTCGGCCATGAAGATGGTCGCGGCGTCGAAGCTGCGCCGTGCCCAGTCCCAGGCCGAGGCGGCCCGCCCCTATGCCCAGCGCATGGAACGGATGCTGGCCTCGCTCGGGGCCTCGGTGGTCGGCTCGCCGACGGCACCGAAGATGCTGGTGGGCACCGGGGCGGACAAGGTGCACCTGTTGGTGCCGGTGACCGCCGATCGCGGTCTGGCCGGCGCCTTCAACTCCAATATCGGCCGGATGACGCGCAACCTCGCCCGCAAGCTGGAGTCCGAGGGCAAGACGGTCAAGATCTTTGCCGTTGGCCGCAAGGGGCGCGACTATCTGCGCCGCGAGATGGCCAGCCGCATCATCGGCGACGTCTCCTATGCTGGGCGCAAGAGCATCGCGTTTGCCGACGCCCAGGACGTGGCCGCCCGCATCACCGCCATGCTCGACGACGGCGCCTTCGATGTCTGCACGGTGGTCTACAACCGGTTCCAGTCGGTGATCGCCCAGGTACCGACCGAGATGCGCCTGATCCCCACGCCATTGCCCTCCACCGGGGCGGTCGCGCCGGGTGGTGCCATCTATGAATACGAGCCAGACGAGGAAACCCTGCTGGCGCAACTGCTGCCGCAGAACCTCGCCATCCAGGTCTATCGGGCGCTGCTGGAAAGTGCGGCCGGCGAACACGGCGCGCGCATGACCGCGATGGACAATGCCACACGCAACGCCGGCGACATGATCAAGCGGCTGTCGCAAAACTACAACCGCGCCCGCCAGGCGAACATCACCAAGGAATTGATCGAGATCATTTCCGGCGCCGAAGCCGTCTGATCCTCGACCACCCGCAAGCAGGAGTCCCTTATGGCCAGCAACAATGTCGGGCGCATCACCCAGGTTCTAGGCGCCGTGGTGGACGTGCAGTTCGACGGTGAACTGCCCTTCATCATGAGCGCGCTGACCACCAAGATGGGCGAAGGCACCACCGTGCTGGAAGTGGCCCAGGAACTCGGCGAGCGCACCGTGCGCTGCATCGCCATG
Source organism: Acetobacterales bacterium (assembly GCA_038331165.1). Lineage (GTDB taxonomy): Bacteria > Pseudomonadota > Alphaproteobacteria > Acetobacterales > Acetobacteraceae > CAMDGX01. The sequence goes on along the minus strand of JBBQOT010000051.1, from coordinate 1,561 downwards.
GACACCACCGACGGCATGGTGCGCGGCCAGGAAGTGGTCGACACCGGCGCGCCGATCTCCATGCCGGTCGGGCCAGGCACGCTGGGCCGCATCCTGAATGTGATCGGCGAACCGATCGACGAGCGCGGGCCGGTCGATGCCACCAGCCGAATGCCGATCCATCGCCAGGCGCCGACCTTCGAGGAGCAGGCCTCCTCGGCCGAGATCCTGGTGACCGGCATCAAGGTGGTGGACCTGCTGGCCCCTTACCTTAAGGGCGGCAAGACCGGCCTGTTCGGCGGCGCCGGCGTGGGCAAGACGGTGCTGATCCAGGAGCTCATCAACAACATCGCCAAGGGCCATGGCGGCGTGTCGGTCTTCGCCGGCGTTGGCGAGCGCACCCGCGAGGGCAATGACCTCTACCATGAAATGATTGAAGCCGGCGTCATCAAGCTGGGCGAGGGCACCACCGAGGGCTCCAAGGTGGCGCTGGTCTACGGCCAGATGAACGAGCCGCCGGGTGCGCGCGCCCGCGTGGCGCTGTCGGGCCTTACCTTGGCCGAATACTTCCGCGACGAGGAAGGCCAGGACGTGCTGTTCTTCATCGACAACATCTTCCGCTTCACCCAGGCCGGCGCCGAAGTCTCGGCGCTGCTGGGCCGCATCCCCTCGGCGGTGGGCTATCAGCCGACGCTGGCCACCGACATGGGTGCGTTGCAGGAGCGCATCACCTCGACCAACAAGGGCTCGATCACCTCGGTGCAGGCGATCTACGTCCCGGCCGACGATTTGACCGACCCGGCGCCCGCGACCTCCTTCGCCCATCTGGACGCCACCACCACGCTGTCGCGCCAGATCGCCGAGCTTGGCATCTATCCGGCGGTGGACCCGCTCGATTCAACCTCGCGCGCGCTCGACCCGCGGGTTGTCGGCGAAGAGCATTACCTGGTTGCCCGCGAGGTGCAGCGCGTGCTGCAAACCTACAAGTCGCTGCAGGACATCATCGCCATTCTTGGCATGGATGAGCTGTCGGAGGAGGACAAGCTGGTCGTCGCCCGCGCGCGCAAGATCCAGCGCTTCCTGTCCCAGCCGTTCCATGTGGCCGAGATCTTCACCGGCTTCCCCGGCGTGTTCGTGCCCATCGCCGACACAGTGCGCAGCTTCAAGGCGATCGTCGCCGGCGAATACGACCACCTGCCCGAAGCCGCCTTCTACATGGTCGGCACCATCGAGGAGGCCGTGAAGAAGGCCGAGTCGATGAAGACCAACGTCTGAGGAACACCCCGCCATGCCCGTCGATCTCGAAATTGTCAGCCCGGAAAAGCTGCTGTTGTCGCGGCCGGTGGACATGGTGGTCATCCCCGCTGCCGAGGGCGAAATGCGCGTGCTGCGGCAGCACGCGCCCATGATCGTGTTGCTGCGCGAAGGCGTAATCCGCCTCTACGAGGGCGGGCGGGTCACCGAAAGCCTCCAGGTCTCCGGCGGATTCGCCGAAGTCACGCCGACGCGCGTCACCGTGCTGGCCGATGCGGTGACGCCGGTCTGAATCACGGGGAAGGCCAGGGCGTTGCCCCATAGGCAC
>JBBQOT010000050.1:0-10158 GCA_038331165.1 Acetobacterales bacterium | reverse complement strand
CACGAAGGCGTCGCGCGAGCGGACGGCCCAGCGCAACGAGAGCTCCATTGAGTCACGGGCCTGGTCTTCGGTAGCGGGAAAGGGGGTGCATTCGTCCAGCACCATCGAGATGGTTGCGTCCAGCTTGTGCTGGATATCGATTGAGCGCTCCGGTGTCAGCCGATGTCGGCTGCCGTCAAGGTGTGACTGGAAGGTGACGCCGTCGGCATCCATCGTGCGCAGCCTGGCCAGCGACATGACCTGAAAGCCACCGGAATCAGTCAGGATCGGGCCTGGCCAGTCCATCATGCGATGCAGCCCACCCATGGCGGCGACGCGATCGGCACCGGGTCGCAGCATCAGGTGATAGCTGTTTCCGAGGACGATTTGCGCCCCGGTGCTGCGCACGGCATCCGCGGTCATTGCCTTGACTGTGCCGGCCGTGCCGACGGGCATAAACACCGGTGTTGCAATCTCGCCATGCGCGGTTCGCAGGGTGCCGGCACGGGCGTGGCCGTCGGTGCCCTCAGTGGTCCAGGTGATGGTCATGCCCGCTCCAGCAGGGTTGCATCGCCATAGGAGAAAAAGCGGTACTCGGCCGCGATGGCATGGGCGTAGGCAGCTTTCATACGATCGGTCCCGGTGAAGGCGCAGACCAGCATGAACAAGGTCGAGCAGGGCAGATGGAAATTGGTCAACAGCAGGTCGGCGCTGCGTACGACCGTACCGGGCGTGATGAAAATATTGGTCTCGCCGGCGAAAGGCGCGATGATGCCGTCGGGTCGCACCGCCGATTCCAGCAGGCGCAGCGTGGTAGTACCAATTGCGAGAATACGTCCGCCCGCGGCGCGCGCTGCGTTGATCGCTGCCGCCGATGCTGCGTTTATGTAGCCACGCTCGGCATGCATGCGGTGCGCCGCAACGTTCTCGGTGCGCATTGGCAGGAAGGTGCCGGCGCCGACATGCAGCGTGACGGCGGTTCGCCCGACACCGCGCGCGCTGAGCCGATCCAGCAGCGATGGCGTGAAATGCAACCCGGCGGTGGGAGCTGCGACGGCGCCGGGATGAGCTGCGAAGACAGTCTGATAGTCAATCTGATCCTGTGCCGTGACACCCTCGGGACGGGCGATGTAGGGCGGCAGAGCGAGGGTGCCAGCGGCGCGTAGCGCATCCGCAAACTCCTCGTCGGCGAGATTGAAGCGCAACAGTACCGCGCCGCCGTCGTTGCCCCTCAGCACGGTGGCCGACAGCGTGTCGTCTCCCTCAAAGGTGAGTGTGTCCCCTGAATGCAGGCGACGGGCATTGCGGGCCAGCGCGTGCCAGTCGCCGGCCGCGTCGGGGTGGTCGAGGGTGATGCCGATGCGCGCCGCGCCGCGTCGGGCGGTGAGTTGAGCAGGGATCACTCGCGTGTTGTTGGCAACCAGCATGTCGCCCGGGCGCAGCAGGCCCGGCAGGTCGCGTACGACGCGGTCGTGCAGGTTGGTGGCGGTGACTTGCAGCAAGCGGGCGGAATCGCGCGGGCTTGCCGGGTACTGTGCGACACGGTCCAGTGGTAGATCAAAGTCGAAATCGGCCGTTTGCATCAGGTAGGCGCGGGCGTAACCCGGCGCACAAGCCGCACCAGAGGGAACGCGAAAAGCAGCGCCCAGGCTTTACCGATAACCTGGCCGCCCAGGTAATCAAGGCTTGCGAACGCAAGCATCAGGAAAACCAGTGAGTCCACCACCAAACCAACCGTCGAGGAGACGAGGACCGATAGTAGCAGCCGACGACGCTGCAGCGGCGTATAGATCGCAAAATCGGCCAGTTCGCTCAGCAGAAAGGCCGCAACTGATGCCACCACTAGCGCGGGCGGCGCCAGCAGCAGCGACAGGCAGGCCCCGATGGCGATAGCGGCTAGCGCCCAAATCGGCCCCAGGAGGCGCTGGACCATGTCGCGCAGCACCAAGGCGGTACCTATCATCAACACGCCCGACGGCGCCATCACCCCCGGTGCCACTGGAAACAGACAGGGCCCGTTCGATATGCAAACCGTGCCGACATGCCCAATCATCCAGTTGGCGAGCGGAATGCAGGCCAAGAACAGGGTGAAGGCGGCAATGCCGAAGGCGGGAGGACGGCACAACGGCTCAATCCCGCAGATAAGTGGCGATTTCGATCAGGTTGCCGTCGGGGTCGCGGCAGTACACTGACATTATAGGCCCAAGCGCACCGACCTTCGCGGCGGGCCCTTCGACGATGGCAACACCGCAACTCGTCAGGTGCTCGACCACGTCATTTGGGCGGATCGCGGTGATGAAACACAGGTTCTGCGACCCTGAGACGGGGGCGGCGGCGGTGATGGGCCGCACGTCCGGCGTCACCGGGTCGAGATTTATTTTCTGCCCTCCGAAGCGCAGCGCGGTGCGGTTACGAGGGCCGAACTCCTCCCGTTCCATGCCCAGCACACGCTGGTACCAAGAGGCGGTAACCTCCATGTCGCGACAGGAAAGCACCATGTGATCGAGGCGATCGACAGTGAAGCGCATCTACTCGGTGCCCTCTGGGAAGTCATTGATGTTCCCGTCACGGGACGGGAAGTTAAGATAGCAGCAACGAGGCATCATGCTGTCTATTCCGTTCCCTCGTAGAAATCGTTGCCCTTGTCATCGATCACTATGAATGCAGGAAAATTTTCGACCTCGATGCGCCAGATGGCCTCCATGCCAAGTTCCGGATACTCCAGCACTTCCACTTTGCGGATGCAGTCCTGGGCGAGCCGGGCGGCGGGGCCACCAACACTGCCTAGATAGAAGCCGCCAAACTTGCGGCAAGCCTCGCGCACCGCGCGACTCCTGTTGCCCTTAGCGAGCATGACGAAGCTGCCGCCGGCGGCCTGGAAGGCGTCAACGTAGCTGTCCATGCGCCCTGCGGTGGTGGGGCCGAAGCTCCCGGTGGCCATGCCGGCCGGCGTCTTGGCCGGGCCTGCGTAATAGACCGGGTGGTTCCTGATGTAGTCGGGCAGGTCATGGCCGGCATCGAGCCGCTCCTGCAGCTTGGCATGGGCGATGTCGCGCGCGACGACCATCGTGCCGGTCAACGACAGGCGGGTCTTCACCGGGTATTTGCTTAATTCCTGACGGATCGCGGCCATTGGGCGGTTGAGGTCGATGGCGACCATCTCGCCGCCGAGGATTTCGTCAGTCGTCTCCGGTAGGTACTTGCCGGGATCTGTTTCCAGGGTTTCGAGGAACACCCCTTTCGGCGTGATCTTGGCCTTGATCTGCCGATCGGCAGAGCAAGATACGCCGATTCCCACAGGCAGACTGGCGCCGTGGCGAGGCAGGCGGATCACCCGCACATCATGACAGAAATACTTGCCGCCAAACTGTGCGCCAATACCGGTATTACGGCTGATCTCCAGCACCTTCTGCTCCATTTCCAGATCGCGGAAGGCGTGGCCGGCCCTGCTGCCCTGGGTCGGCAGCTGGTCAAGATACTTCGTGGAGGCCAGCTTGACGGTCTTGAGCGTGGTCTCGGCCGAGGTGCCACCGATGACGATGGCCAAGTGGTAGGGCGGGCAGGCAGAGGTGCCCAGCGTCTTCATCTTGGTCTCAAGGAATTTTACGATCCGCTCGGGCGAGAGGATGGCGCGTGTCTCCTGGAAAAGGAAGCTCTTATTGGCCGACCCACCGCCCTTGGCGATGAACATCAGGTGGAACTCGTCGGCATGTTGCTCGCCCGGGGCGGCCAGGATGTCGAATTGAACCGGAAGGTTGTTGCCGGTGTTGACCTCTTGGAACATATCGAGCGGGGCCATCTGCGAATAGCGCAAGTTGGTCTCGGTGTAGGTGCGGTGCACCCCCCAGGACAACGCTTCCTCCTCGTCGCCGTCGATCCAGACACGTTGGCCCTTCTTGCCGAAGATGATGGCCGTGCCGGTGTCCTGGCACATCGGCAGGATGCCGCCCGCCGAGATATTGGAGTTCTTGAGCAGGTCGAGCGCCACGAAACGGTCGTTGGCGGAGGCCTCGGGGTCGTCGAGGATAGCCTTCAGGCTGGCCAGATGGGCCGGACGCAACAGGTGGGAGACGTCGTGGAAGGCCTGGAAAGCAAGGGCGCTGAGCGCTTCCGGCTTCACGCGCAGCACCGTCTGGCCGTCGCATATGCTGGTCGCAATGCCCTCAATATCCAGCTTCCGCCAGGGCGTGGGGTCGGGGCCGAGCGGGAACATCGGTGAGTATAGGAAGTTCGCGGGCCGCGGCGGCATTACGTTCATGGGTGTGCGATCTCCAGGGCGCAGAGGGTCAGGATTCGCGGGGCGGCGTTCGACGCCGGAAGGCATCGAGGCTCACGACCTGCGGCATTTCGGCAGATGCCGGCGACGCTTCGGGGGATTCAGCATCCTGGGACGCCAGCGGTTCGGTCGCCGGCGACGCCGGGGCGTAGTTGAAGCGGACACCAAAACGCACGAAAGGGTCGGCAAAAGCGGTGATTGCGACGAACGGGATCACCAACGTGCTGGGTACGCCGCCGAAGGACAGGCCGATGCTAACCTGCCCGGCCCCAGGCGTGCCGTCGCCCTCGTCAACGGTGAGGTCCCAGAACTGGTGCTGGATTACGATAGTCATTTCCTGCGGGTATTGGGTGCGCAGGCGGGGGGGGATCACTGTGCCGGCATCGTCGGTACGGAAGGTCAGGTAGAAATGGTGCTCGCCGGGTAGACCGTTCTGAGCGGCATGTTTCAGCGCCTGGACCGCGACATGACGCATCGCCTGCTCGGTCCAGGTATCGTAGGGCAACAGGCTTTCCGGCGCGGTTGAGCCGGCGTTTACGGTATCGTCTTCCATCGCTCGCCTCGCGGTGCCGCGTTGTCCCATAGCGCCTGGAGCCGGCGTGGGGAAGGCCGGCGCGATGTCGATATGCGTCAGACGCGCTGCCAGGGCGGATTCAGAGTGGCGATGTGGTGGCCGATCGGACAATCGGCGGCATGGGCACCGGGTAACCAGCCGAGGCTCATCAGGAATTCGCCGACGATCTCGCCGCCGGTGAAGCGGAAGGTCTGGCGAAACAGTTTTATCCACGCAGACTTTTCGAGGGGGGAGTGGGCGTCGAGCCAGTCCGCGAAGCTGCCATGGCTCGCGCGCATGCCCAGGATAATCTGGGCGTTGGCGATGATCGCCTGCACTTTCAGGCGGTTGCGGATTATGCCGGGGTCTGCGAGCAGGCGGATTTGGTCGGCGTCGGTGAAGGCGGCGACGCGGTCGACTTCGAATCCGGCGAAGGCAGTACGCATGGTGGCGCGGCGCTTCAGCACGATCTCCCACGACAGGCCGGCCTGCATGATCTCCATGCACAGCCGCTCAAACAGGACACCCTCCCCGCGCGATGGGAAGCCGTGCTCGGTGGCGTGGTAGTCAGCGTGGGCCGGATGACCGGTGGCGAAGGTGCAATAGGTGGACATGTGGGGAAACTGTGTTGGCGGTGGGGGAACGCATAAGCGCACTGCGCGGCGGAAGTGGGGGGCTTCTGTTGCCCGGTGCCCCCCGAACCGCGCTTATCGCTTATGCAGCGACAGCGAGCGCCTCATGATTGTCATTGGCACTTGTCATACGGCCCGATGACGGCGGAACCATGCCGAGCAAAAGATGAGTCTTTACCACGCGTGTCGAGCCTGTTTCGCCCCCATGGCCCCGCCGAGGCAGGAATGGTGGAGGCGCCGGGCACTGCCCCCGGGTCCACAACGCTTATTCCAATCACCGTTTATCGCCATAGCCGGCAAGCCGGCAGACGGAATATAGGGAGTCCTGAGCGCGAATGAAAGGGACTCGACCCCGATGCCAGTAACGAATGACCAATTGGCCGAAATAGCGGCCCAGCGGGCTCATCGCGCGGATACGCGACGCGTGACCGTGCCGGCATTGGAAGACATGCTGTTCACAGCCGTGCCGGTGCTGGACCACGGTTTCGTGCGCGCCATCGACTACATGGGTGATGATGGGGCGGTGGTGCAGGCGGCGCGCGTCTCGTATGGCCGCGGCACGAAGCGGGTGTCAGAGGATGCTGGGTTGATCCGCTACCTGATGCGCCACCGCCACACCACGCCCTTCGAGATGTGCGAGATCAAGTTCCACGTGAAGCTGCCGATCTTTATCGCGCGGCAGTGGATCCGGCACCGAACCGCCAACGTGAACGAGTATTCCGCTCGCTATTCGATCCTGGACCGGGAATTCTACCTTCCCGCGCCGGAGCACTTGGCCGCCCAATCCGCCGTCAATCGGCAGGGGCGGGGCGAAGTCCTGGAAGGCACGGAGGCAGCCGAGGTGCTGGATCTGCTTCGCGGCGACGCGATGCGCACCTATGACCACTACGCCACGATGCTGAACGAGCGCACCGACGGCACGCCGATTGATCCCGGCCGCAAGGGGCTAGCGCGGGAGTTGGCGCGCATGAACCTGACGTTGAACACCTATACCCAATGGTACTGGAAGACCAACCTGCACAATCTGTTGCATTTCCTCTCGTTGCGCAGTGACGCGCACGCGCAGTACGAAATCCGCGTCTATGCCGAGGCGATGCTGGCGATGCTCAAGGCCTGGGTGCCGCTGACCTATGCGGCGTTCGAGGACTATCGGTTGGGGGCGGTGACCCTTTCAGCGGGAATGGTTACGGTGATCCGGCGGTTGCTGGCCGGCGAGGAGGTAGAGCCGAACGGCAGCGGACTGTCGAAGCGGGAGTGGGGGGAACTGATGACGACACTGGGGCGTATTCCGTGATTGTCTGCTTCGGCTCGATCAACCTCGACTTAATCTTCCCGCTGCCCCACCTCCCGGCGGCGGGTGAGACAGTGCTGGGGCCGGCCATGACGATCGAACCTGGCGGTAAGGGCGCCAATCAGGCCGTTGCGGCGGTGCTGGATGGAGCACGCGTGGTTTTCGCCGGTGCAGTCGGCGCTGATGCGCTGGCGCATGATGCGCTGCGACTGATGCGCGGGACGAACATGGACACCAGCCGTATCGCCACCGCCGCGACGGCCACCGGGTGTGCAGCGATCTGTGTCGATCCCGACGGGCGCAACATGATCGCTGTGGCCAGCGGAGCCAATCTGGCGGCACGCCAGGACCAGGTGGAGGACGCACTGCTCGGGCAAGGCACGACGCTGCTCTTGCAAATGGAAGTGCGGGCGGGCGAGATCGCCGCGCTGATTAGGCGAGGACGGGAGGCTGGGTGCAGGATAATCTTGAACCTCGCACCGGCCGCGCCATTGGACGAGCCGGTGCTGCGAGCGCTCGACCTACTGGTGCTTAACGAGGGGGAGGCAGGCTTCCTAGCAGAGTGGCTCGGCTGCGCGGCAGAGGCAGCATCGTTGCGCGCCAGGCTCGGTGGCGTCGGCGTGGTTGTGACATTGGGTGAGAACGGGGTCGAGGCGGCGAGCGGACAGGGTGACGTACGTCTGCTGGGACATCCGGTTCAGGTAGTTGACACCACCGGGGCGGGCGACTGCTTCACCGGCGTGTTGGCGGCCAGCCTAGATCGGGGAATGAGTATAAGGGACGCGCTGGTCCGCGCCAATGTCGCGGCCGCGTTGTGCTGCTCGAAGCGCGGCACCCAGGGGAGTATGCCGAGAGCGACGCAAACGGAGGCCGCGATCAGGAAATGACGATGCGCGGTCGCGCCGTTGGGCCGGGCCGTCCCTGGACCTTCTCCCACAACCGCGTCGCGACGGCCTTATAGGCGGCGGCGGCGGCGCTCTCGGGGGCGCTGGCCACGATTGGCGCGCCGGCATCAGCGGCGGTGCGGATATCGAGCAGTAGGGGAATTTCACCGAGGAACTCGGCCCCCAGCTTGGCCGCCTCGGCGCGGGCGCCGCCGTGGCCAAAAATCTCTGTGCGGTGGCCGCAATTGGGGCAGCAAAAGAAGCTCATGTTTTCCACTAGGCCAAGAACGGGCACCCGTGTGCGCTCGAACATCTTGACCCCGCGCCGCGCATCCAGCAGGGCGATGTCCTGCGGTGTAGACACGATCACCGCACCGTTCATCGTCACCCGCTGCGCCATAGTCAACTGCGCGTCGCCGGTACCAGGCGGCATGTCGACGATCATGATGTCGAGTTCGCCCCACTCGACCTGGCCCATCATCTGTTCCAGCGCGCCCATCACCATGGGGCCGCGCCAGATCATCGGCGTCTCCTCTTCGACCAGAAAACCGATCGACATGGCCTTCAGGCCCCAGGCGTCGAGCGGTATCATGCGGTCGCCGCGCACCTCCGGCTTGCGGGCGAGGCCGAGCATGCGCGGCAGGCTTGGCCCGTAGATGTCGGCATCGAGCAGTCCGACCCGCAGACCCGTTTGCGCCAACGCGACGGCGAGGTTGACCGCGACCGTCGACTTGCCCACACCGCCCTTGCCCGATGCCACGGCGACGATATTTCGGACCTGTGGCAGCAGCACCGGTTTCTGGGCGGCGGCGCGGCCATGGCTGTGCCCCTCCTGCACTGGCCCTGGTGTTGGCACAGCGGGGAGCGTCGCCTTGTGGGCGGTAAGAACCGCGGAGGCATTCTGCACACCGCGCTGGCCAGCGAGCAGTTTTTCTGCCTGCTGGCGCACCGGTTCCATAGCCAGGGCATGGTCGCGGTCGGTCAGGAGGCTAACCTGTACCAGCACCCCGTGCGGGCCAGGACGCACCACCACTTCCTCCACCAATCCGGCTGTCACGATGTCCTTGCTGGTGGCGGGATCGGTGATGCCGCGGAGAACGTCCCGCAGCGATGAAGATGTCGGTTCGCTCATGCGCTTGAAAACCCTTCGCACCCAGTCAATATACGTCCGAGTCATGCCACGGATATGGCGGGTTCGACCGCGCATGCCAATGGCCACCATCCCGCCTTGGCGGAAACGTGCAACAGGAGCCTCCCTCATTCATGCCTTCCAGGAATAGCGGCCGCAGCGGCGACGCCGGTAGCTTTGCCGTCGTCCACTCCGGGAGCGGCGGCGGCGGGCCCTGGGGCGCGCCGCCGGGCGGCGGCCCTCGCAGCAACGGCCCGCAGGGACCGCAGGGTCCGTGGGGCGGCGGAGGTCCTCGCGGCCCGTCTGGCGGCGGCGGTCAACCCCCGGACCTCGACGATTTGATCGCCAAGGTTCAGGCAATGTTTCGCGGCGGCATGCCTGGCGGAGCGGCGGGACCGCGCCTGCCGTCGATGTTCGGTGGTGGGCGGGGTATCGCCATCGCTGGCGCACTGGTGGCGATCGTGTGGCTGGGTAGTGGTTTCTACCGGGTCCAGCCAGACGAGCAGGGCGTGGTGTTGCGCTTCGGCGCGCTCGACCGAACCGCCCTTCCTGGACTGAACTACCACGTGCCGTGGCCGGTCGAGCGGGTGATAAGGCCGGCAGTGACGCGCATCAACCGCGTTGAGGTTGGCTACATTTCACCCAGCAGTGACGTTCGAGCCATCGAACTGCGTCCCGCCCGCGGGATCTCCGCCGGCGCGCGCGACCTGCCGGAGGAGAGCTTGATGCTCACCGGCGACGAAAACATTATCGACATCAATTTTGCGGTGTTCTGGCGCATTCGCGACGCTGGCGAATTCCTGTTCAACATGCGCTCGCCCGAGATCACGGTGAAGGCGGTGGCCGAGAGCGAGATGCGCGAGGTGATTGGCCGCACGCCTATTCAGCCGGCGTTGACCGACGCGCGAGCGCGGATTGAGGCTGATGTACGCCGCGGGGTGCAGCAGATCCTCGACAGCTACAAGGCTGGCGTGGAGGTTACCCAGGTGCAGTTGCAGAAGGTCGATCCGCCCGATGCGGTGATCGAGAGCTTCCGCGACGTTCAGCGTGCCACAACTGATTCCGAACGAGCTCGCAACGAAGCCGATACCTATCAGAACGACATCGTGCCGCGTGCCCGCGGGGATGCTGCCCGGTTGGTGGCGGAGGCCGAGGGCGCCCGGCAGGTGTCGATCACCGAGTCGACAGGCCAGGCACAGCGCTTCCTTTCAGTGCTACGCGCCTATCAGGCGGCGAAGGACGTCACGATGCAACGGCTGTACCTGGAGACCATGCAGAACATCCTCAGCACCACGCCGTCGATTATCGTCGATGATCGCTTGCAGGGCCTCGTTCCTTTCCTGCAGCTGGGTGAAACTGCACGGCCGGCAAGCTTTGCACCGGTGAACGGCGCGACCACTTCGGCACCTGCCGC
>JBBQOT010000049.1:0-10175 GCA_038331165.1 Acetobacterales bacterium | reverse complement strand
TGCCCTGCGCAATGACCTCGCCGTGGTCGAGCACGATGCAGCGGTCCACCACGCGCATCAGCACGCCCATGATGTGTTCGACCCAGATGATGGTGATGCCAAGCTCGGCGCGGATGCGGCGCAGCATGTCGGCAGCCTGGTCCATCTCGGCATCGTCGAGCCCGCCGAGGCTTTCATCCGCCAGCAACAGCTTGGGCCGGGTGGCCAGGGCCTTGGCAAGTTCGAGCTTTTTCAGCCCGGCAGCACCCAGCCCGTCGACCATGGCGCCGGGGTCGGCGGGCAGGCCGACCATCGCCAACGCCTGCTCGGCCGAGGCGGTGGCGGCACTGCGGGACTGCCGACCCTGGCCGTAGTAGCCGGCCAGGACCACGTTCTCCAGGATCGACAGCCGGCGGAACGGCCGCGGGATCTGGAAGGTGCGGCCGATGCCGCCGTTGATGATGGCATGCGGGGCGGTGCCGCCGATCTCACGCCCCTGGAAGCGGATGGACCCGCCATTGGGCGCCAGCGTGCCCGATAGCATATTGAAGATGGTGCTCTTACCCGATCCATTCGGGCCGATGAGGCCGAGTATCTCGCCCTCATCGACCTTGAACGACACGTTATTCACGGCCGTGAACCCGCCGAACCGCTTGGTCAGCCCTTCTACGACAAGCATGAAGCGCGGTTCAGCGCGTGGTGTAAGGGTTGCCGGCGGGCAGCGGCAGGGTGGGAGCACGCTTGGCCTGCGACTTCGGCCACACGACCTCGGCGGCGTCGGCGGTGTATTCGACGATCACCGGGAAGGCGCGTTCGTTCTGCCCGGCGATCGGGCCGTCGGCCAGGAACTTCGCGCCGAAGCCGAGCATGGTGCCGCCCTCCTGCAGGTTGACCTCCAGGATGGCCTTGCGCAGCGCCTCGGCGCTGGTGCCGCCATGCGCCTTGATGGCGCGCGGCAGCACGTGCTGGAGGAACAGGTAGACGTTGCTGGCCGCCATGCCGACATGCGGAGAGCGCGACGCGCCGGGCTGCGCCTTGTCGTAGGCGTCGCCGACCATCTTCACCATCGGCGGCAGGTCGGGCGTCATCGCGGCCGGGTTGGCGGCCCAGATCGAGATCGGGTCGACGTTAAAGAAGCCGACCATATCCTTGCCCAGTGCCTCGCGCAGCTTGTCGGGCACGCCGTAGCCGGCGCCATGGCCCACCAGGGCGCCGAATTTCAGCCCGCCCTCGCGCGCCTGGCGCAGGAACAGCGAGATGTCGGGGTTGTAGCCGGTGTGCAGGATCACATCGGGCCGGGCGCGGCGCAGCTTGGTCACCAGGGCGGAGAGGTCGGGTGCGGTGGAGGCGTAGCCCTCCTTCAGCACCACCTTCAGGCCGTTGCGCTTGGCGCCTTCCTCATTGCCGCGGGCCACGTCGACGCCATAGGCGCCGTCCTCGTGGATGATCGCGACGGAGAGGTCTTTCGCGTCCTTGCCGAATTTTTCCTTGGCATAGGCAGCGATCATGTCAGTGGAGGCGATGCCGAATTGCTGGCCCATGGGTTGGGCGCGGAAGACATACTTGTAGTTGCGATTCTCCAGCACCGCGGTGGAGATGCAGGTCGTGATGTACATGAACTTGTTAAGCTGCTCAACCCGCCCGGCCACCGGCACGCACTGCGCCGAGGAGAAGAAGCCGAGCAGCATGTCGACCTTTTCCTGCTCGATCAGGCGCACCGCCTCGTTGATGGCGACTTCGGGTTTGCTCTGGGCGTCGGCATAGATCGCCTCAATCGTATAGCCTTCGACCGGACCCTTGGCGATGAAATGGTCGATCATGATCTTGGCGCCAAGCCCGTGCAGGCTCGATCCGCCACCGGCCAGCGGGCCGGAATAGTCGTAGATCACGCCGATCTTGAATTTCTTGTCCTGGGCCTGCGCACCCGAGGCAAAGCCCAGGGCCGCCGCGGCAGCAAGGGCGAGCCCCGCCAATCGTCGTGTAAGACGCATCATTCCTCCCCATGCCCCGGCGTTCCGGGCGCGGCGTGTTGGCTTGGCCGGGCCGCCCGCGGGCACCCGGCGGCGACACCCTCAGGCATGGTCGGGGGGCAAGTCAAGCATGCGTGCGACGCACGGCGCGATTGCTCAGATGATTGCCGCGCGAACCCGTGCGGACACCCACTCGGAGACGGCAACAGTGCAGAGAATGACAATGAACATCGCCGTCACCTCGGGCCAGGCCAGGCGCGAGACGCTGGCGTTCAGTTGCAGCCCGATGCCCCCGGCACCCACCAGGCCGAGCACGGTGGATTCGCGGATGTTGATGTCCCAGCGATACACCGTGATGCCGGCGAATACCGGCATGATCTGCGGGATGAAGCCATAGGCGATGCGTTGCGCCCCGCTGGCCCCCGTGGCCGTGATCGCTTCCACCTGCGTCGCGTCGGTTTCCTCCAACGCCTCGTACAGCAGCTTGCCGATGAAGCCGATGGAGCGCAGCGCGATGGCCAGAATGCCGGCCAGCACGCCCGGGCCCATGATGGTCACCAGCAGCAACGCCCAGATCAGCGAGTTGATCGAGCGCGACGACACGATCACCAACAGGGCGATCGGGCGCGCGATGGCGAGGCTGGGGGTGGTGGTGCGCGCCGCCAGGAAGGCCACGGGAACGCCCAGCACCACGCCGAGTGCGGTCCCGATGGTGGCCATGTTCAGCGTGTCCCACAGCGGCCACCACAGCCGGTCCATCACCGACCAGCGCGGCGGCCACATGCGGCCCAGCAGGTCGCCAGCCTGGGCCGGCGCGTCATAGACGAACTCCCAGATCGTGTCTTCGTTCATGATCTGCCAGCACTGCACCAGCAGCAGCACGCCAAGCAGCCAGGCGAACCAGCGGGCGAAGCGCGCCGGCTGGGTGCGGCGCTGCCAGGCGCGTTGGCCGGACGGCAGGGCGGTGGTTGGCATTACTGGAGCCGCTTGCGGATGATGCCGGAAGTATACTCCGCGACCATGACGATGCCGATGATCAGCAGCAGGATCGCCGCCGCGGTGCCGAACTCGTACCGGTCGAACGAGGTATTCAGCGTGGCGCCGATACCGCCGGCGCCGACGATGCCGATCACGGCACTTTCGCGGAAATTGATGTCCAGGCGATAGACCGAAAGCCCGATGAAGCGCGGCAGCACCTGCGGCTGCACCGCATAGGCCATGAGCTGCGGCCAACTGGCGCCGGCGGCCCGCACCGCCTCGACCTGCGCCTCGTCGATGTCCTCCAGGTCTTCGGCCAGCAGCTTGGCCATGAAGCCGATGGTGGCGAAAGCCAGCGTCACCATGCCGGCCAGCGGGCCGAAGCCGAACATCTTGACGAACAGGATGGCCACGATGATCTCAGGAAACGAGCGCGAGGCGGCGATGATGGAACGGCACACGAGGTAGACCGGCAGCGGCGCCAGATTGCGCGCCGCACCCAGCCCGACCGGCAGGGACAGGGCGACACCCAACGCGGTGGCAACGACGGTCATGGTCAGGCTCTCGACCATGCCCTCCGAGATTTCGCCCCAGCGCGAGGTGAAATCGGGGTTGCCGAAGGCCGCGATGAAGGCCCAGCCGCGCACCAGGCCCTCGGCCACCCGGGCCCAGTTCACCTGCAGCGTGCCGAGCGCCAACGCCAGATACAGCGCGCCGCCGCCATAAATCGCCAGGCGCAGCCAGGGATTGGCGATCAGCGGTGGCGGGCGCCAGCGCCGTACGGCCGCGCTCATCGTGCCTCTTCCGCCAACCTGTTCGCCGCCGTGTGCGCTGGCACGTCGCCCTCGTCGTCTTCGGAGTCGCGCGCGGCGTTCCAGTCTTCCTCACCGTAGATCTCGGTCAGCACCTCGGTGCTCAGCGCCTCGGGCGGGCCGTCGAACACAATCCGCCCCGCCCGCAGCCCGACGATGCGGCTGACGAACATCTGCGCCAGCGCCACGTCGTGGATGTTGACGATCGCGGCCAATTGCCGCTCGGCGCATAATTCCACCAGCAGCCGCATGATCTGGCGCGAGGTCTTGGGGTCGAGGCTGGCGGTGGGCTCGTCGACCAGCAGCAAGGCGGGGTTCTGGATCAGCGCGCGGCAGATGCCCACACGCTGGCGCTGGCCGCCGGAAAGCTGGTCGGCGCGCTTGTCGTGCATGCCGCCCAACCCGGCGCGATCGATCAGCCGGAAAGCCTCGTCGATGTCGCTTTGCGGAAAGCGCCGCAGCCAGCTGGCCCAGAAGCCGACATAGCCAAGCCGGCCAGAAAGCACGTTCTCCATCACGGTGAGGCGTTCCACCAGGGCGAATTCCTGGAAGATCATGCCCATCCGCCGCCGTGCCACGCGCAAGGCGCCACCGCGCAGGCCGGTCACCTGCGCGCCATCGACCGCGATAGTGCCGGCGCTGGGCTCCACCAGCCGGTTGACGCAGCGGATCAGCGTGCTCTTGCCGGCGCCGGACGGCCCGATCAACGCCATCAGCTGGCCGCGCGGCACGTCCAGGTCAACCCCGTCCACTGCGCGCTCGCCGCCGCGATAGGTTTTGGTCAGGCCCCTGATGCGCAGCATAGGCGGAGCACTGCCAACGGCGGATGCGCTCACTTGCAGGCGTAGGAAACGTTCATCGCCGTGTCGATGTCGCGCACCACCTGCCAATGGGTCTGATAGGTGATCGGTATGAACTTCTGCTGCGGCGGGCTCGATTTCTCAAACTCCTTCAGCAGCGCGGTGCCCTCCCACTTGAAGGTCAGGAACGCCTCGCGCACCTTGGCCGCCAGTTCGGGCTTGAGGTTGTGGGCATGGCCATAGCCGGTGGTGGGGAAGGTCTGCGACTTGTAGATCGAGCGCAGCTTCGCCGCATCGACCACCTTGCGCTCCATCATGCGCGCCATCACCGAATTGGCGATCGCGGCGGCCTCGTAGTCCTTGTTGGCAACGCCGAGCACCGAGTTGTCGTGCTTGCCCGAGAAGGCCGACTTGAAGTCGCGCCCCGCTTCCAGCCCATACTCTGCCTTCAGCAATGCCGACGGCGCCTTGAAGCCGGAGTTGGAGTTGGGGTCGGTGAACGCCACCGTACGGCCCTTCAGGTCCTCCATCTTGCGAATGGGGCCATCGGCCTGGACGATGATCTCCATCTCATAGCCGAACTCGTTCTTCAGGCTGGCCATCATGGCGAACGGCACGAAGCCGGCGCAGTTCACCGCAATCGGGTTGGAGCCGGTGTTGAAGCCGGCCACATGCAGGCGCCCGGCGCGCATCGCCTCGATCTGGGCGGCGTTGGATTGCACCGGGAAGAAGATCACGCGCTTGCCGGTAACCTTCGTCATGTGGGCGAGAAACTCGTCCCACACCTTGCGGTAAACCTCGGGGTCCTCGACCGGGGTGTAGGCGAAAATCAAGCTGGCGGGATCGACCCACTGCTTCGGATCGCTCGGCGCGTCGGCCACCATGTCCCCGTTGGCGTCGGTGTAGCGGCTGTCGAGCGCGGCCGCGGGGGCAGCGGCGAAACCAACCATGGCAGCCAGCGCGGCCAGAACGGCGCGGCGCCTCGTCGTCGTTCTGCGCATCCGGATCACTCCCTGTTTGAATCCCGTCGGCTGATACAGCCATGCGGGTGTCTGGTCGCGTTACGTACGGCGCGGATGCAGCCAACCTCTCCCCCAAGGGAGGTCGGCTCGGCTGCTGATCCGGCCGGTGCGGTAGAGCGCAGCCGGCCGGGGCAGGTCAATGACAAAGCGGTGACGTTACGCCCAGCAACCGGGGCCACCCTGGCCCCCGCCGGGGACTCCCTCAAATCAGGGATCGATGCGGGCGGTGGCGTTGCCCGTCATCACTTCCTTGCCGTCCTGGTTGACGGTGGACAGCGTGAGGTCAACCAGCTTCTGGCCGCCCTCCTCGCGAATTTCGGCCACCGTCGCGCGGGCATCCAGCGTGTCGCCCGGCCAGACCTGGTTGGTGAAGCGCACGCCGAACTTGGTCAGCGTGCCGTCACCGACATAGTTGGTGAGCATCTTGCCGGTCAGCCCCATGGTCAGCATGCCGTGCGCGAACACGCTGGGATAGCCGGCCACCTGGGTCGTATAGACCTCGTCGGTATGCAGCGGGTTGTAGTCGCCCGAGCTGCCGGCGTACTGCACGATCTGGGTGCGCGAGAGGTTGTCCACCACACGCTCGGAATAGACGTCGCCCACCTTCAGGGCGGATGCCTTGAGTGTCATGATGTCTCTCCCTAACTCTGCGAAACCGGCCGCTCGGTGGTAACGCCCACCCCGGTCGCGGTAATCACCAGGTTGCCGTCCTGGTCGCGGTATTCGCTGACCGTCTCGCGGAACGACAGCTTGCCCGCCCGCTTGCTCTCGCGCTCCCAGGTCTTGCCCGGCTTGGTCTCAACCGTCAGCACATCACCCGGCCGGATATGGCGATGAAACTCGAAATGCTGCTCGGCATGCAGCCCGCCCGAGGAGGTCGCCTTGCCTTCCACGCCCGACGCCGTCTTGCCCGAGCCGAACCACGGCTTGCCGGGCTTCGGACGCAGGAAATAATCGGGGTTGAACTGCGCCACCGACTGGGCGAAGGACGGCGGGGCGACCACGCCGCCGGCTTCCGACTTCTTGGCTGCCTCGGCATCGTGGTACACGGGGTTGGTGTCGCCGATCGCACGCGCGAACATCATGATGTGCGACGCCTCGACGGGGAATGTGAGCTTGGCCAATTCTGTCCTCCGGTTCTTGCCGCCCTCTGGTGAGGTGTCTAAGGGGGGCGTTGAGCAAGCTTAGCCGTAAGCGCACTGTTGACAAGGTTCCCCCAAATGTCGTCCGCCCAACCGCAACCCTCCGCCACCCTGCCAAAGCGCGGCCCAACCTCGCGCACCTATTTCTCGCAGCGGCTGCGGCTGCACTATGTCGACTGGGGCAACGAAGGCGCGCCGCCGCTGCTGCTGGTGCATGGCGGGCAAGACCATTGCCGCAACTGGGATTGGGTGGCCGAAGATCTACGGCGCGATTTCCACGTGATCGCGCCCGATCTGCGCGGCCACGGCGACAGCGCCTGGGCGGCCGACGGAAACTACACCATGGCCGGGTATGTTGCCGATCTCGCCCAGTTGATCCATCAACAGGCGCTGGCGCCCGCCACCATCATCGCCCACTCGCTCGGTGGCAACGTGGCGCTGCGCTACGCCGGCATCTATCCCGAAAACGTCAAAAAGCTGGTGGCCATCGAAGGGCTGGGGCCATCGCCGCGCAGCCAGGCCAAGCGCGAGGCAATGAGCATCGACGGGCGCATGCGCGACTGGATCGAAACCCGCCGCACCATGTCGGCCCGCACGCCCCGGCGCTATGCCTCCATCGCCGAAGCCCTGGCGCGGATGCAGGAACAGAACAAGCATCTGTCGCCGGCCCAGGCCCGCCACCTCACAGAACAAGGCGTCAACCAGAACGAAGACGGCACCTATTCCTGGAAGTTCGACAACTACGTGCGCGGCTGGCCACCATACGAGATGACCTATGCCGAAGTGGAGCAGCTCTGGGCGCGCATCACCTGCCCCACCCTGCTGGCCTATGGCCGGGAAAGCTGGGCCTCGAACCCGCAGGATGACGGCCGCATCAAACATTTCCCCAACGCCCGCGTGGTCGCCTTCGAAGGCGCCGGGCACTGGGTGCACCATGATCGTCTGGAGGGATTCCTCGCCGAGATCAGGGATTTCCTCGCCGCCTGACGCCATGGGCCGGATCAGAAACGTGCCATTCGGTAATACCAATCCTCGGTGCATGAAGACAAGGAAGGCGAGGGCTCTGCCCTCGACCCGCAAAGGGTCAGAGACCCTTTGATCCCATTATCTTTAGTGGCCGTGCCGCCAGACACCAGTGAAATGGCGTAACAATCTGGTACTGCTCGCGCAGCAAAGAAACTATTGGCGATTCCATATTATTAACCTATTTAAATTTATCGTTTTTTATAAATTAAGGTCCAGGGGCTTGGCCCCTGGGGGGTCTGGGCAGAGCCCAGCCTCCTTTCTCTTCAAACCTATAAGGCGAAGCCGTGATCTTGCTTGGCGATGGGTCATCATAAACGATGGTTGGTATCATGCAGGTCACCATGAGCCCCACGTGCGGATAAT
Organism: Acetobacterales bacterium; assembly: GCA_038331165.1. GTDB lineage: Bacteria > Pseudomonadota > Alphaproteobacteria > Acetobacterales > Acetobacteraceae > CAMDGX01. The sequence continues at coordinate 2,083 of JBBQOT010000049.1, read as the reverse complement.
TTTCTCCGAAGAGAATTTTTTCCTTGATTCACCGAAAAACGTTAGTTATTATACTTCCATGCAAACCACTCCATCATCTCCGATGGCCCAGCAGCTTGCCGCCATTCTGGCCGGCATTGATGCCCAGGCGACCCATCACCAGGCCCGCTCCGGGCTGGTCGCGTCCCTGCACGCCCTGATTCTGGCCGCCCTTGCCCGCCTGATCGCCCGCCTGGAAACCGTCTTCACCCTGTGGCAGAACGGCCAGCTCGCGCGCCCCACGCGCACGCCGCATCCCGCCCCCCCGGCCGCGCCGCGCATCGGCATGGCCGATGCCGTTGCCGCCCCCCCGCATGCCCGCGTTGCGCCACCGCGCCCGGCCCCCCTCTTCACTCAGCCAACCGCATTCACTCGGCCAACGGCCGTCACTCAATCATCCGCCATCGCGCCCAGCTCTGGCTGCCGCTACGCAACCCGGCCCGGCCCGCCGCGACCCGGCCCGCCACGACCCGACCCGACCAGTCCACGCGCGCCCCGAACCACATCCCGTCCAGCAGCTTCAATCCCGCCTCGCAGCGCCTCCTGCGCGCCCTTTTCCGAAGAAAAATCTCCAGTGGGAACGCATCTCCGCACGCCTATATTATTACGTTATCGAAATCTTTTCCACAAGCCCCACGCGCGCCTATTTGCCCGGCGGTATGAACAGCATGAAGCGCGCCAACGGCCGGCGAAACAGCAGCAGATAGGCGACATGCCCGCCGACAGCCAGCAGCATCAGGTTGGCCAGCAACTCATGTGCTTCCTTCAGCGCCCGCTCCGCTTGGCTGCGCCGAGGGCGGACGGCCCGGGCCTCGCTATCCGCCAAAGCCGGGCTGGCCACGATCACACCCGCCAGCCCAATCGCCCGGCCACGATCCATGGCAATCCCGGTGGCGGTGGCACCGATCAGGCTCACGGCAATAACAGCGATGATGACGCGGCTGACCGCGGGGTGGCTGATAGCATTGTCGAAGCGCAGGCCGTCGAAGTGCGGGTAGAAGCGCTGCAGGCCGAGTTGGCGGGCCCCAACCACCACGCCGGTCGCCGCCAACAAGCGCAGCATGATCACCACGGCCACGCCGTAGCCGAGCCAGGCGTGAATCAGACCGAGTTCGCCGGTCACGAAAGCCAACACCGCGAGGATCGCCAGTGCTGCGTGGTAGCCACGGATGAACTTCATGGCGCGTCCAACTCCAAAACACGGCACTTCTGCCGTGCCGATCGCCGCACGGCCATGACCTGTGTCATGCGGCGCGTGGGATCGCGAACCAGTCCGCCAGCCGCTCTCGCCCCGCCCTTCCCGCCGCCAGGTCCCAGCAATTCACAATCGCCAGCCGAAACCCACCTGGCGGCATGGCATGCAACCCCGCCGCCTTCTCCGCATGGAACGTCACCTGCACGCTCGACACCCCCGCCATCGCGGCAGTCTCCGCCACCAACCCGGCCGGCGGATACTTCCAACTTTGTCCAGGCGGCCCGAATAGCACCACCGAATACCCATCGCGCCGCCGCGCATCATCAAACGCCCACCGCCCCTCGGCATACAGCCGGATCAACGCCGCCACCCACCCCGCGCCATACAAATCCGGCCACTGGTCAGCAAAGCGCAAATGCACCTCGATGATGTCCCCGCCAATCGTCTCCAGGTTCACCATCCCAGAATATTCGCCGAGATGCCGGCCGATCCACGCCCCGCACACCGCCTCCAACCCCGGCCGCGCCCCGGCATGCACTATCCAGCGGTCAAACGTCCCGCCCACCCCCGGAACCCCCGTGGCATGCCGCCACCAAACCGCCCGGCCGCGCACCACCGCCACATCGCTGCTGACGTGCTCGCCAACCAGCAACCGCATCCAGAAATGCCCCGCCGTCCATCCGTCGGCATATTCCTCCGCCGAGGCAATCACCCGGCTGCCCACCCCCATGCCGCGCAGATTGATGATCGGCTTGGAGAACACCGGAAATCCCGGCGGCATCACCCCATGCGGCGCCGCCTCGAACCCCTGCGACTGCGCCACAAGCAGCTTGTCATAGACCCATCGGTGGGCAGGGTTCCATTCCCAGG
>JBBQOT010000048.1:0-10207 GCA_038331165.1 Acetobacterales bacterium | reverse complement strand
GGAGAACGCGCGGCCAACCCTGGTCTCGCCGATGGCGCTGCCCAGGATCGCGTAGTCCGCCGGGTGATAGGTGGCGTTGGCCAGCCCGGCGAGGGCAGCGGCGACGATGATCCAGTGAAACCCGCCGAAGATTCCCGCCAGCATATAAGCCAGCCCGCCGAGCAACAGCCCCGCCACCAGCACCCGCCGCGCCCCCAGCCTATCCACCATCAGCCCCATCGGCGCCTGGGTGAAGGCGGTGACCAGGTTCAGCACGGTGATCGCCAGGCCGAGCTCCAGGAAGCTCACCCCCATCTCATCGCGCAGCAGCGGGAACAGCGGCGGCAGCACCAGGATGTGGATGTGGCTGACCATGTGGGCGCCGGAGATCTGGCCGAGCGTGGACAGTTCGGCCGGCCGCCAGCCGGCGATCATCCTGGGGGCTGGTGGGTCGGCTGGGCGCATGGGGCGGGTCCGCATGAGGGACCATTGTTCTGGCGGGGGATTGGCGGAGGTGCAAGAGCAGGGCTAGCCTGCGCCCATGACATCCCTTTCGGTCGATGCGGCGCGGTTATGGAACGATCATCTGCGGATGGCCGAGATCGGGCCAGGGCCGGCGGGCGGCAGCAACCGGCCGGCGCTGAGCGGGCTGGATGCCGCGGCCCGGGCGCAGTTGCGGGCGTGGTGTGCGCCGCTGGCGTTGCGGCTGGAACAGGACGCGCTGGGCAACATGTTCTTTCGCCGCGCCGGACGTGATGATGCGGCGCCGGCGGTGGCGTTCGGTAGCCATCTGGACACGGTGCCGACCGGCGGGCGGTTCGACGGGGTGTTCGGGGTGCTGGCGGGGCTGGAGGTGATGCGGGCGCTGCATGACGCCGGCATCGTGACGAAGGCGCCGCTGGAGCTGGTGAACTGGACCAATGAGGAGGGCACGCGGTTTCGCCCGGCGATGATGGGCAGCCGGGTGCATGCCGGGGACATGACGCTGGAGCAGGCGCTGGCAGTGCGCGACGACGACGGGGTCAGCGTGGCCGAGGCGCTGGCCGCGCATGGCCTGGCCGGGGATATGCCGCCTGGCCCGCGCGGCTGGGCCTGCCTGCTGGAGCCGCATATCGAGCAGGGGCCGATCCTGGAAGGCACCGGGCAGGATATCGGCATCGTCGTCGGCACGGTGCAGGCGCGCTACTTCCAGATCGTGGTGACCGGGCAGCCGAGCCATGCCGGGCCGATGGCGATGGAGCGGCGGCGCGACAGCCTGGCAACGGCGGCCGAAATCGTGCTGGCGGTGGAGCGGATCGGCTTCGCCGGTGAGCCGGGCGGGCGCAGTTCGACCACCTGGATCGTGAACAGCCCGAATGCGCGCGGGGCGGTGGCCGATGTCACGCGGCTGCACAGCGATGTGCGCCATGAAGACCCGGCGCGGGCGGCGGCGATGCAGGGGGAGCTGGAGGCGGCGGTGGCGGAGATCGCGGCGCGGCGGCAGGTGCGGATCGATGTTGACCCCTACACGACCTTCGGGCCGGTGCGCTTCGATGGCGGACTGGCCGGCGTGCTGCGCGCGGCTGCGGCGGCGCGGCAGATGACGACGCGCGACATGCTGGCGGTGGCGGGGCACGACGCGGTGATGGCCGCCCGAGTGTGCCCGTCGGTCATGCTGTTCGTGCCGAGCGTGGGCGGGATCAGCCACAATCCGGCGGAATATTCAACGCCGGAGCAGCTGGCGAAGGGCGCGCAGGTGCTGCTGGACGCGGTTGTGCGGCTGGCGGGATAGCGGGCGACGTTTGGCGTTTCCTAAGGATGGCCGGACCTGTCACACTGTGCCGATGGACCATTCGCTGACCGGCGCAGGCAGAGGTGCGTTTCTTGGTGGCCGTTCGGCCCCGGCTCCGCCCGCGTTGGACGCGCGGTCGGCTGCCGTGCTGCGCGAGATCGTCGAACAATATGTCGAGACCGGCGAGCCGGTGGGCAGCCGCACGCTGTCGCGCCGCCTGCCGATGACGCTGTCGCCGGCGACGATTCGCAACGTGATGGCCGACCTGACGGATGCGGGACTGCTGTTTGCGCCGCATACCTCGGCCGGGCGGCTGCCGACGGAGCTGGGGCTGCGGCTGTTCGTCGATGGGCTGTTGCAGTTCGGTGAGCTGTCGGATGAGGACCGCGAGGCGATCGGGGCATCGTTGGCGGCCTCTGGGCGCAGCCTTGAGGACACGTTGGGCGAGGCCTCGGCGATGCTGTCGGGGCTGTCGTCGGCGGCCGGGCTGGTGCTGGCGCCCAAGAGCGAGGGGCCGCTGCGGCATATCGAGTTCGTGCCACTGGGCACTGGCCGCGCGCTGGTGGTGCTGGTGGCCGGCGATGGGCATGTCGAGAACCGGGTGATCGAAATTCCGCCCGGGGTGCCGCCGAGCGCATTGCAGCAGGCGGGCAACTACCTCAATGCGCGGCTATCGGGCCGGCCGCTGGACGAGTTGCGGCGGGTGGTGGCCGAGGACATGGCGGCCGATCGGACCCAATTGGATGCGCTGTCGTCGCAGGTGGTGGCGGCCGGGCTGGCGACCTGGACCGGCGATGGGCGCGGCGCCAGCCTGATCGTGCGCGGCCAGGCCAAGCTGCTGCAGGATGTGACGCAGATCGAGCGGCTGGGGGCGATCCAGGTGCTGTTCGAGCGGCTGGAGGCGCAGGAGACGATGCTGCGCCTGCTGGAACTGGCGGAGGGCAGCGACGGGGTGCGCATATTCATCGGCGCCGAAAGCGGGCTGTTCGGCACCTCGGGCGTGGCAATGGTGGTGGCGCCGGCGCGCAACGCGGCCAACCGGATTGTCGGCGCGATCGGGGTGATCGGGCCGACACGGATCAATTATGGCCGGATCATCCCGGTGGTGGATTATACGGCGCGGGTGATCGGGCGATTATTAGGTTAAGACGTCCAGGGCTTTGCCCTGGACCCACCAAAGGCCGACGGCCTTTGGAAACCCATCCATTTCATATTGACGAGGTCCAGGGGCTCGGCCCCTGGCGGGTCTGGGCAGAGCCCGGCCTCCCTTATCGTCGCGCATATGGGACTTAACCCTCGCCTTCGTCATACCTGCCCCTTCCGTGCGCCCTGACGCTTGCACCTGCGAGGGCGGGCGATTAACTGACGCGCATCATGAGCACATCAGACACGCCTACCGGCGCCCCGGCCGACGATGCTGTGACCGCCGCCGATACCGCACCGCAGACGCCCGAGGCGTTGATGCAGGCGGCGAGCCAGCACATCGCGGCACTGGAAGCCGAGCGCGACGACATGAAGGACCGCTGGATGCGCGCCGAGGCCGAGATGGCCAATGTGCGCGCGCGGTCAAAGCGCGATGTGGACGAGACGCGCCAGTTCGCGGTGCAGAAATTTGGCCGCGACGTGGCCGAGGCGGCGGAGAATTTGCGCCGCGGCCTGCATTCGATCCCGCCCGCCGGCGTGGGCGAGTCGGAGATCGTCGGCAAGCTGCGCGACGGCTTCGCTGGCATCGAGCGCAGCTTTGTCGCCCTGCTGGAACGCAACGGCATCGTCGCCGGCGACCCGACCGGGGCGAGCTTCGACCCCAATCTGCACCAGGCGATGGCCGAGCAGGAGACCACCGAGCACCCGCCGGGCACGGTGATCCAGGCCTGGAGCCTGGCCTGGACGCTGAACGGGCGGCTGCTGCGCCCGGCGATGGTGGTGGTGGCCAAGGCGCCGGCCGGCGAATTGGGCGCGCCGAAGCTGGACACGATTGCCTGACCCGGACGCTGAACCGGAATTGCCTAGAAAATAATCACTGGCCAGGAATGCGGCCCCTTGCCGCAGGGCCGCACGCTGAATACATCCGTTTCGTCACAACAGGGATACCGCCGGTGCTTCGGGTCGGCGGGATCCGCTAGCAGGAGACAGACATGAGCAAGGTCATCGGCATCGACCTCGGCACCACCAATTCGTGCGTCGCGATCATGGAGGGTCCGTCCGGCAAGGGCGAAATCCGGGTTATCGAGAACAGCGAGGGCGCGCGCACCACGCCCAGCATCGTGGCGATTTCCGACAGCGGCGAGCGGCTGGTCGGCCAGAGCGCCAAGCGCCAAGCCGTCACCAACCCGACCAACACGCTGTATGCCGTCAAGCGCCTGATGGGGCGGCGCTATGACGATCCACTGGTGGCCAAGGACAAGGGCATGGTGCCCTATTCCATCGTGCGCGGCGACAATGGCGATGCCTGGGTTGAGGCGCGCGGGGAGAAGTATTCTCCGAGCCAGGTCAGCGCCTTCGTGCTGGGCAAGATGAAGGAGACGGCCGAGGCGTATCTCGGTGAGAAGGTCACCCAGGCGGTGATCACCGTGCCGGCCTATTTCAACGACAGCCAGCGCCAGGCGACCAAGGATGCCGGGCGCATCGCCGGGCTGGAGGTGCTGCGCATCATCAACGAGCCGACGGCGGCCGCCCTGGCGTACGGGCTGGACAAGAAGAAGTCCGGCACGATCGCCGTGTATGACCTCGGCGGCGGCACCTTCGACGTGTCGGTGCTGGAGATCGGCGACGGGGTGTTCGAGGTGAAGTCGACCAACGGCGACACCTTCCTGGGCGGCGAGGATTTCGACCTGCGGGTGATCGACTACCTGGCCGACGAGTTCAAGCGCGACCAGGGGATTGATCTGCGCAAGGATCGCCTGGCGCTGCAGCGGCTGAAGGAAGCCGCCGAGAAGGCCAAGATCGAGCTGTCGTCGAGCAAGGAGACCGAGATCAACCTGCCGTTCATCACCGCCGATGCCTCCGGACCGAAGCATTTGGTGATGAAGCTCAGCCGCGCCAAGCTGGAGAGCCTGGTCGATGATCTGGTGGCGCGCACGCTCGATCCCTGCCGCGCCGCGCTGAAGGATGCCGGCGTGACCGCGGGCGAGATCGACGAGGTCATCCTGGTGGGCGGCATGACGCGCATGCCCAAGGTGATCGAGGCGGTGAAGCAGTTCTTCGGCCGCGAGCCGGCGCGCAACGTCAACCCCGACGAGGTGGTGGCGATCGGTGCCGCGGTGCAGGGTGCTGTGCTGAAGGGCGACGTGAAGGACGTTCTGCTGCTCGACGTGACCCCGCTTTCGCTGGGCATCGAGACGCTGGGCGGCGTGTTCACCCGCTTGATCGAGCGCAACACGACCATCCCGACCAAGAAGAGCCAGGTGTTCTCCACCGCCGATGACGGGCAGACCGCGGTCACCATCAAGGTGTTCCAGGGCGAGCGCGAGATGGCGGCCGACAACAAGCAGCTCGGTAATTTCGACCTTCAGGGCATTCCGCCGGCGCCGCGCGGCGTGCCACAGGTGGAGGTCACCTTCGACATCGACGCCAACGGCATCGTGGCGGTGCAGGCCAAGGACAAGGCGACCGGCAAGGAGCAGCAGATCCGCATCACCGCGAGCGGTGGGCTGTCGGAGGCGGATATCGAGCGCATGGTCAAGGACGCCGAGGCCAATGCCGAGGTCGACAAGAAGCGCCGTGCGTTCGTCGAGGCGCGCAACGCGGCCGAGGCGATGGTGCATCAGGTTGAAAAGAACCTGAAGGAGAACGAGGCGCAGATCTCTGCCCAGGACAAGGGCGAGGCCGAGGCCGCGATCGCCGCGACCAAGACCGCACTTGAGGGCGAGGACAGCGACGCGGTGAAGAACGCCAACGAGCGGCTGAGCCAGGTCGCCATGCGCATCGGCGAGGCGATGTACAAGGCCCAGCAGGCGGGCGAGCAGAAGCCGGATGGGGGGCCGACGGCCAGTGGTGGGCCGGGCAGTGGCGGGCCGGGCGGTGGCGCGTCGGGCGCTGAAAAGGTGGTCGATGCCGAGTACGAAGAAGTCGACGACAAGAAGAAGAACAAGTCCGCGTAACGCCACACGCGGGTTGAGGAATTCGGGCGCCCGCCCTTCACGCGAAGGGGGCGCCCGATTGCGATGGGGCGCCATGCGGTCCGCAGCGGGATTTTCCGGCACGGGAAATGCGGCTATGGGGACGCGCAGGCCCTGGGTGTCAGCGCCGGGATGAGGGCTGAGCATGGCCAAGGCCGACTTCTACAGCACGCTGGGCACGCAGCGTGACGCCAGTGCGGACGACCTGAAGAAGGCGTACCGCAAGCTCGCGATGCAGTTTCACCCGGACCGCAACCCGGGCGACAAGCAGGCCGAGACCAAGTTCAAGGACCTCAGCGAAGCCTATGACGTTCTGAAGGACGAACAGAAGCGCGCCGCCTATGACCGCTATGGCCATGCCGCGTTCGAGAATGGCGGCGGCGGGCAGCAGGCTGGCGGCTTCGACTTCGGCGGCGGCGGGCTGGGCGATATCTTCGACCAGATGTTTGGCCAGATGGGCGGCGGGCGGAACCGCGGGCCGCGCGGTGGCAGCGATGTTCGCGCGCAGGTCGAGATCGATCTGGCCCAGGCGTTTTCCGGCACCAAGCTCAACCTGCGCGTGCCAACCCGGGTATCCTGCGAAGCGTGTTCGGGCTCTGGTTCGGAATCGAAGGACCGCGCGGCTGCGGAGACATGCCCGACCTGCGGCGGCGCCGGCAAGGTGCGCATGCAGCAGGGCTTCTTCCTGGTGGAGCGCACCTGCGTCACCTGTTCCGGCCGTGGCCAGACGATCAAGAATCCCTGCCGCATCTGTCAGGGCGCCGGCACGGTGCAGCGCGAGCGCACGCTGTCGGTGCAGGTGCCGGCGGGGGTGGAGGACGGCACGCGCATCCGCTTGACCGGCGAGGGCGAGGCCGGCGGGCCGGGTGCCCCGGCCGGCGACCTGTATGTGCATGTCGGCGTTCGCGCGCACGAGATATTCCAGCGCGACGGTGCCAACATCTTCTGCCGGGTGCCGCTGCGCATGAGCCAGGCGGCGCTGGGTGGCGAGGTGGAGGTGCCGGCGATCGACGGCAGCAAGGCGCGGGTGAAGATTCCCCCCGGCACCCAGACCGGCGAGCAGTTCCGGCTGCGCGGCAAGGGGTTCTCGGTGCTGCGCAGTGCGGCACGCGGCGACATGTACATCCAGGTGGCCGTCGAGACACCGCGGCACCTGACCAAGCGCCAGCGCGAATTGCTGGAGGAGTTCGAGGCCGAGGCAAAGGGCAACGGCCGCGGCTCGCCGGAGTCGGAGGGCTTCTTCGCCAAGGTGAAGGACTTCTTCGAGGGCGGCGGGCGAAGCTGAGGCGCGGCACGGGCTTGCGCGGCTCTTCTGCGCGGCCCAGGATCGCGCCATGGAAACGCGCATCGGCATCATCGGCATTGCCGGCCGGATGGGGCGGCTGCTCACCGAGGAGGTGGCAGCAGCCGGGGCGAAATTGGCGGGCGGCATCGACGCGCCGGGAGCGACCCTGCCAGGCGATGCCGGAGCCTTTGCCGACATCGTGGCGCTGGCGGCTTCTTCCGATGTGGTGGTGGAGTTCGCCCATGCCAGCGCGATCGCCAGCCACGCCGCCGCCATGGCCGGCACCGCTAAGGCCTGGCTGATCGGCACAACCGGGCTGTCGGTCGCCGACGAGGCAGCGGTGGCCGAGGCTGCCAAACACATTGCGGTGATGTATGCGCCGAACTATTCGCCCGGCGTGGTGCTGGCGATGGCACTGGCCGAGCGTATGGCCGCAGCCCTGCCGGCTGAGATCTACGACGCCGAGATCGTTGAGATGCACCACCGCCAGAAGGTCGATGCCCCGTCGGGTTCCGCCGTCGGCCTCGGCCGTGCGGTGGCGCGGGGCCGCGGCGTGAAGCTGGAGGACGTGAGCGAAAGCGGGCGCGACGGCCATACCGGGGCGCGCAAGACCGGTGCCATCGGCTTTGCCGCCCTGCGCGGCGGCCAGATTGTGGGCGAGCACACGCTGTCGTTCACCTCGGCCACCGAGCAGATTGCGTTGACGCATCGCGCGTTCGACCGCCGGGCCTTTGCCAATGGGGCGATCCGTGCCGCGCTGTGGGTGGCCGGCCGCAAACCGGGGCTGTACGACATGACCGACGTGCTCGGCATGCGCTGACTTCGCGCCGGCCTGGGTTTGCCCCGGTTTGCCCCCTGGCAGACTTGACCCTCCGGGGCGATTCAGACACACACCCTTGCCCCGGATTCCCTCGGGGCCCGGCGCTGTGCGCCGGCCACGCTAATTGCATTTCGGGAATACATGATGCGCGACAAGGGCGAATTCCTGTTCACTTCCGAGTCGGTCTCGGAAGGGCACCCCGACAAGGTTGCCGACCGCATCAGCGATACGGTGCTGGATGCTTATCTGGCCGCCGACCCCTATTCCCGGGTGGCCTGCGAGACGCTGGTTACCACCAACCGCGTGGTGCTGGCGGGCGAGACGCGCGGCCCCGACACCGTCACGCCAGAACTGCTGACCCACCTGACCCGCATGGCGATCCACGACATAGGCTATGACCAGAAGGGCTTCTCGTGGAAGCACGCCGAGGTAGCCGTGCACCTGCATGCCCAGTCGTCGGACATCGCCCAGGGCGTGGACGCGTCGGGCAACAAGGATGAGGGCGCCGGCGACCAGGGCATCATGTTCGGCTATGCCTGCCGCGAGACGCCCGAGCTGATGCCGGCGCCGCTGTACTACTCCCACCTGCTGCTGCGCCGGATCAGCGAGTTGCGCCGCAACAACGACGTGTTGGTGCAGGGCCTGCTGCCCGACGCCAAGAGCCAGGTGACCCTGCGCTACATCGACGGCAAGCCGGTGGCCGCGACCTCGGTGGTGATCTCCACCCAGCATGAGGAGGGGATGAACCAGGCGCAGATCAAGGCGAAGCTGATGCCGTTGATCGAGAGCACCCTGCCCAAGGGCTGGATGCCGAATGATAACGAGATCTACGTCAACCCGACGGGGAATTTCGTGATCGGCGGGCCGGATGGCGATTGCGGCCTGACCGGGCGCAAGATCATCGTCGACACCTATGGCGGTGCCGCCCCGCATGGCGGCGGCGCGTTCAGCGGCAAGGACCCGACCAAGGTGGACCGCTCGGCCGCCTATGTCTGCCGCTATTTGGCCAAGAACGTGGTGGCCGCGGGGCTGGCCGACCGTTGCACCCTGCAGCTCAGCTACGCCATCGGCGTGTCGCACCCGCTGTCGCTCTATGTCGAACTTCACGGCAACCCCTTTGAGATCGACGAGGCGCAACTGGAGAAGACGCTGCGCGAACTGGTCGATTTGCGCCCGCGCGGTATCCGCGAACACCTGCACCTCAATCGCCCGATCTATGCGGTGACCTCGGCCTATGGCCATTTTGGCCGCGAGCCCGATGCGGAAAAGGGCACGTTCACCTGGGAGAAAACCGACCTGGTGCCCCAGTTGAAGTCGGCCTTCGGGCGCTGATCGGCGCGCCGTCCGTCAAGCCCCCGCCGGACCGGCTGTACGGCCGGCAACGGGGGCAGACGTTGCGGGCCCGGCAAAAGACACTGCTGGCCGAGACCCTGCCGCGGATGCGGTTCGAAACGCCTGGCGACCCTTGGGCCGCTTTCACCCCACGCCCGGCCGAATTGTGGCTGGAGGTGGGGTTCGGCGGTGGTGAGCATGCGCTGGCGCAGGTCGCCGCCAACCCGCGTGCCGGGTTGATCGCCTGCGAGGTGTTCGAGAACGGCATCTGCTCGCTGTTGTCGCGCGTGGTGCCGGAAGGCGGCGAGGCGACGGCGGCGCTGCCGGGCAATCTGCGCGTGTGGGACGACGACGCGCGGGTGCTGATCCGCGCCCTGCCGGATGGCTGCGTGGACCGGCTGTTCCTGTTGTTCCCCGATCCGTGGCCGAAGGCGCGGCATGCCAAACGCCGCTTCGTGCACCCGGCGATGCTGCCAGTGGTGGCGCGGGTCGTGAAACCGGGCGGCGAATGGCGCATCGCCAGCGATGACCCGACGTACCAAGCCTGGGTCGCTGATGTGCTGGCAGGGCAGGCGCTGTTCGACGTGCCGGCCCCGGCCACGGCCCGGCCCGACGGTTGGCCGCCGACGCGTTACGAAGCCAAGGCGCTGGTGGCCGGGCGAGCGCCGTACTATTGGTCGTTGCGGCGGCGATAGACGTCGTCAAGGCCAGGGCTTTGCTCTGGACCCACCAAAGGCCGACGGCCTTTGGAAACCCATTTATTTGATATATTTAAGGTCCAGGGGCTTGGCCCGTCGCGCGAAGGCGTGCTCGGGACCTGGTGGGTCCAGGGCGACGCCCTGGCCTTTCTATTATCGCCCCTATCGCCGCCAGGTGACGGCCGACGACACCGCGTAGTTCCA
>JBBQOT010000047.1:0-10233 GCA_038331165.1 Acetobacterales bacterium | reverse complement strand
CGGCCAGAAGCTGGCGGCGGGTTGCGTCGAAGCTCATGGCTCGGATCCTCCGGGAATGGGACGGTCGGAAAGGTGTAGAAGCAGGGCGCGGGCGAGACCGGTGAGGTCGCCAACGGTGGTGAATTCGTCGGGGCCGTGGGTTCGGTTGTCAGGGCGCGACAATCCGCCGAGCAGAATTTCGGAAATCCCGGCCTGCTGAACGAAGCCCATGTCGGAACTGCTGGAGGCACCCCAGCGCCCGAAACTTTCGATCGGCCAGCCGAAGCCGTCCGAAAGCGCCGCCTGCCAGCGAGGCCAATGCGCACCACCCGCATCGGGCGCCACCACAGGGTCCAGCCGGCCGACCAGTTGCGTCGTGACCGACAGCGCGCTGGCTTGGGTCGCGCCATGGGCGACGGCGGCCTCGATCTCCGCCAGGGCACCCGCCATCATCTCCTCCGGCATCACGCGCCTGTTCACCAGGATGCGGCAGAGGCCGGGCAGCGCCGAGCCCTTGGCGCCACCCTGCACGCCAGCGATGGTCAGCCGCGCCATGAGGGGCTTGCCCGCCAGATGCGGCGGGGGCGGCAAAGCGGAGGCGCGCGCCTCGACCCGCCCCTTCAGCGCCATCAGCGCGGACAGCACCGGCAGCGCCTGTTCAACCGCATTGATGCCGCCCTCCCCGGCATTGCCGGAATGCGCGGCGCGGCCCTCGACGCGGATCGCGACGTCGAGGCTGCCGAAGCAGCCGGCCCAGATGCGCGGCACGGCGCCGCCATTGAGGCAGATCAGGTGGTCGCCCTCAATCATCCCCTGCTCGGCCAGATGGCGGATGCCGGGGTAGAGGCCGCCTTCCTCATCGGTGCAGAACAGCAGCACCGGGTCATGCGCGAGCGGGATTTCGGCTTCGCGCGCCGCCTCCAACGCCAGCAGCACGGCGGCGATGGTGCCCTTCATGTCGGCGGCGCCGCGGCCATACAGCGTTTCGCCTTCACGCGTCAGGGCGAAGGGTTCGCGGGTCCAGCCCTCGCCCGGGGGCACGGTGTCCGTGTGGACGTAGATGTTGCAGGCGGGGTGGCTGCGCGGGTTGGGCGTGGCAATCAGATTCACCCGGGCGCCCTCAGCCTGGCCTTCCGCGCTGCGCCACAATGCCTCCGGCACCTCCACCCGCCGGAAGCCGAAGCCGAGCGGCGCGAAGATCTCCTCCAGCACATCGGCAAACCCCGCATAGCCGGCACCGGGCGGGAAGCTGGTGTCCACCGCCAGCAGGCGGCCGAGCGCCTCCAGCGCCGGTTGCGTCCCCTTGGCCAGTGCGGCATCGATGCGCGCTTGCGAAATCGCCGGAAGCCTCATTTCTTTGTAGAATTGCATCCTGCCGCCAAGGGACATAACGCTGTCAAGCAAAAACCAGACCGGAGAGGCCGGTACCGACCGCCCCTTCCTGCCCTTGCATGAGAAGGTCACGCGCCAGCTTTCCGACGAGATCCTGATGGGCCACTGGCCCCCCGGCACCCGCCTGGCCGGCGAGACCGAACTCGCCCAGCGCTTCGGTGTCGCCGTCGGCACCATGCGGCGCGCTTTGGCGGCGCTGGTGGCGGAGGGGCTGCTGGCGCGAAGGCCACGGCTCGGCACGGTGGTGACGGGGCGCAGCCCGGAGCATTCGCTGCGCTTCTTTTTCCAGTATTTCCGGCTGCATGGCGTGGATGGCGCATTGCTGCATTCGCGGGCCATGACGCTGGCGGTGGCCGAGCACCCGGCGGATGCCGCGGCGGCGGCGCGGCTTGGGGTCGCCCAGGGCAGCCCGCTGTTGCACCTGCACCGGCTACGCCTGGTGGAGGATCAGCCGGTGATGTCCGACCTGTTCCGCATCCCCGCCGCCCATGTGCCGGGGCTGACGCGCGAGGCCGCGCTATTGCCGGAGCTGCTGTATCGGCACCTGATCGATGCCTATGGAATTCGCGTCACCGCGGTGCGAGAGGAGTTGCGCGCCGAGCTGACCACTGCCGAGGACCGCGCCCTGCTGCGCCTGCCCGACCCCGCCGCCGTCCTCGTGATCGAGGCGGTGGTCTTCGACCAGGCCGGCGCGCCGCTGCTGCTGGCGACGCAGCGCGCCAGCACGGCGCGGCACCGCTACGTCAACGAGATTCGATAGGCCGATTTCCCCCAGGGCTACTCTACGGTCACCTGGGGGGTCTGGGCATCAGGAGGCGCTGGTGATGCGCTCCACCGACACGTCGCGGCCATCGCGGATTTCGTACAGCTCGAAGTCACGCGCCAGCAGGCTGCCATCGGGTTTGAAATCCACCGAGGAGCTGGCGCCGTCATAGTTGATGGTCTTGCCGGCCCGCAGTGCCGCGAGGCCCTCAGCAACGGTCGTGACGCGTTCACCCGGGCCATTGGCAATGCGCGGAATCATCGCCTTCACCGCATCGACATCCGTGCTGTTGGCGGCCGCGATCGCCAGCAGCAGCACGTTGATCTGGTCGAAGCCGGCAGAGCCGAAGGGAAGCTGCACCTCGCCATTCGGGGTGCGGCCCATGAAGCGGAGGAAGGCATCATAGGCCGGGCTGCCCACCGGCGGGACGGGGAAGCCATGCAGGATGCCGTTGGCGGCGGCCCCAACGGCCGTCTTGAATTGCGGGCCGACGGCGAAGGAGATGGTGAAGACGCGGCCGCGATAGCCGGCGCGGAAGATATCGCGATAGACGGCGGTGAAGTCAGCCACGTAGCCGGGAATGAACACGGCCTGCGGGTTGCCGCGCAGCAGGCGGTCGACCTCGGCGCGGAAGCTGGGCTGGGTGGTGTTGTAGAAGAAGGGCTCGTTCACCACGCGCCCGCCGGCTTCCTCGAAGGATCGGCGGAAGCTGGCGACCAGGGTGGTGGCGAAGTCGTTGTTGGGGCCGGCCAGCGCGATCTCGCGGTAGTTCTGCCGAACCGCCAGGCGCGCGATGGCGACGGCCCAGGCGGCGTTCAGCGGCTGGAAGTTGAACAGCAGGCCGCGCTTGTTGGCGGCCGGGATATCGTCGGACGACGACGTGCAGAACAGCAGGACATTGGCCGCCTCGACCAGCGGCAGCACGCCGAGCGTGACCGAGGAGGCCCACAGGCCCAGCAGTGCGGTCACCCGGTCCGCATCGATGAGCTTGCGCGCGGCGCGCACCCCGGCCTCGGGGTTGGTCTCGTCGTTTTCCTGCGTGAGCAGGATGCGCCGGCCGAGGATGCCGCCCTGGCTGTTCACGAGCTCGACGACGCGGCGATGGGCCTCCGCGAGTTCCGGGCCGGATTGCGCGCCGCCGCCGGTGTTGGGCGTGAGGCTGCCGATGCGGATCGGCTCATTGGCCTGCGCGCGCACGACATGCGGCGTGGCGAGCAGGGCGGCGCCGCCGGCGATGGTCGCGCGGCGCGAAAGGATGAAGGTCATGGCGGGGCTCCTGTGGGGGTGTGGCGCAGCGGTTGTTCGGGGATCAGGCCCTGTGGCCGGAAGCGAATGGCAAGGATGAGAAGAACGCCGATCAGCACGATGCGCAAAGCCGAAAGACGCTCCGCATCGATGCCGGGCAGGATTCCGCCGAGAAAGCGCGTGCCCTCGACGATTCCCACAACCAGGAAAGCGCCCAGGACCAGGCCGCGGTTGTTGCCCGCACCGCCGATCACAACCGCCATCCAGGTGATGATGGTCACCGGCGTCTGGAAATGGTCGGGCGTGATGCTCAGCACCCAATGCGCGTAGAGCGAGCCGGCGACACCCATCAGCGCGCCGCCGATGGCGAAGGCGCGGAGCCGAAATCCCTGCACGTCCCGCCCCAGCGTGGCGGGCACCAGCGCATCCTCGCGGATCGCGCGCAGCACGCGGCCCATGGGCGCGCGGCGAATGCGCTCCAGCGCCCAGAAGGCAATAGCGACGGCGACGAGGACCAGCAGCAGGTAGCCGATGGCCGCACCCTCCCGCGACAGGCCATCGGGCAGCGGGCGCGTGGCGATGGCAAGGCCACGCGGGCCGCGCGTCAGCCAATCCTCGTTCATGGCGACCAGGCGCACGAGTTCGGCGAAGCCCAGCGTGACGATGGCGAGATAGTCGCCCGACAGGCGCGCGGAGAGTGCGGCCAGCAGCAACGCCGCCAGCGCGCCCACCAGCGCCGCCATCGGCAAAGCGAGCAAAAAGGGCAGGCCCAGGCGCTCGGTCGCCAGCGCGCTGGCATAGGCGCCCAGCGCGTAGAGCCCGGCCACGCCGAAATTCACCAGCCCCGTCAGCCCCCATTGCAAGTTGAGCGCGAGCGCGAGCAGCAGGTAGAAGCCGGCCGATGTGGCAATGGCGATGAGGTAGAAGGTCATTGGTCACGCCCCGCGGCCAGCGGCCGGCCCAGGAGCCCCTGCGGCCGCAACAGAAGCACCAGCGCGAGTGCTATGAAGCCGATCGCCGGGCGGTAGGCCGGCGTGGCGAACATCACCGCGACTTCCTCCACGAAGGCGATCAGCAGCGCGCCCAGCACCGCCCCCGGCGCCGAGCCGATCCCGCCCAGAATGGCCGCCGCGATGACCGAGACGGTGAGCGACCAGCCAAGCCCCGGCTCGATGGCCAGGCTGAACCCCGCCAGCGTGCCCGACAGCCCGGCCAGCGCGCCGGCGAGCAGGTTGGCGAACAGCCGCAGCCGCCCGATGGGGATGCCGCGCAGCGCGGCGAGCGAGGGATCATCCGCCGCCGCCCGCAGCGCCCGGCCCCAGGGCAGCAGCCGCAGCCCGGCCAGCACGATGGCCAGCACGATCGCGGCGACGAGGATGGACCACGCAGCATCGGGCGCGATGCGCGCCTCCAGCCAGATCAGCGGGCGGGAGAGCGGCACGTCATAGCCGCGCACATCGGAGCGGAAGATCAGCCGCAACAGGTTCTCGATGACGAAGGAAAGCGCCACGGAGCTCACCAGCAGCGCCCAACCCGGCGCCTCACGCAATGGCCGGAACACGGCGTGGTCGCAGGCCAGCACCAGCGCCGCGGTGGCGAGCATCGCCGCCGCCGTCGCCGCCGAGATCGGCCAGCCCAGCAGCGCATTGGCCGACCATGCGGCGAAGGCGCCCGCCGCCATCACCGCGCCCACCGCGAAATTCGCGAAGCCCAGCAGGGCAAACAACAGCGTGAACCCCACCGCCGCGGGCGCGACCAGGGCGGCCGTTGCCAGCGTATCGAAGATGAGCTGGATCATGCCGCCACGCCCAGGAACAGCGCGCCGAGATCGGGTTCGGCCAGCAATTCGGCGGCGGTGCCGCGGCGCGCCACGCGCCCGCCGGCCAGCACCAACGCGCGGTCGGCATGGCGCAGCGCCTCGCGCGCATTCTGCTCGACGAGCAGCGTGCCGATGCCCGCCGCGCGCAGCCGCGCGATGGCGATCAGCGTCTCCTCCACCAGCGCGGGGGAGAGGCCCGCGGTGGGCTCGTCGAGCAGCAACAGGCGCGGGCCAGCCATCAGCGCCATGCCGAGGGCGAGCATCTGCCGCTGCCCGCCCGAGAGCAGCCCGGCCGCGCGCGGCAGCGCCAAGCGCAGCGCGGGGAACAGCGCCAGCACCTCATCGCGCCTCGCCCGGGCCTCGCGCGGTGCCAGCCATGCGCCGATGGCAAGGTTCTCCGCCACGCTCAACGTGCGGAACACGTTACGCCGTTGCGGCACCAGGGCCATGCCGAGGGAAGCGAGGCGCGCGGGCGCCATGCCCGTCACCTCCCGTCCATCCAGATGCACCTGGCCCGCAAGCGGCTTCATCGTGCCGGCGATGGCCGCCATCAACGTAGATTTTCCTGCCCCATTGGGCCCGAGCAGCGCCACCAATTCGCCAGGTGCCACGCGAAACGAAACATCGGCGATGATCGCGCGCCCGCCATAGCCGGCGGCGAGGCCCGTAATGGTGAGTTCCGTCACGCCACCGCCCCCAGATAGGCTTCCACCACGCGGGTGTCGCGCAGCACCTCGGCCGGCGTGCCTTCGGCCAGGATGCGCCCCTGGGCGAGGACGATCACCCGGTCGGCAAGGCGCGAGACCACGCCCATGTCATGCTCGACGAACAGGAAGCCGGTGCCGCGCGTCTCACGCAGGCGGGTCACGACGTCGCAAAGCGTCTGGCGCAGTGCGGGCGCCACGCCCGCCGTCACCTCGTCGAGCAGGACGAGGCTGGCACCCGTCATCAAGGCGCGGCCAAGTTCCAGCAGCTTGCGCTGGCCGCCCGACAGCTCGCCCGCCAGCGCATTCTCCCGCCCGGCGAGGCCGATCTCGGCCAGCACGGCGCTGGCCGCCCTGGTGAGCGCGGCCTGGGAATCGCGGACCGCGCGCGGGCGCAAAAAGATATCCGCCAGCGCCTCGCCGGTCGTGTCCGGTGCGGCCAGCAGCAGGTTTTCCAGCACGGTCAGCCGGCCCAGGCCGCGCGCGATCTGGAAGGTGCGGGTCAAGCCCAGCCGCGCCACGCCATGCGCCGGCAGGCCCATCGCATCCTGGCCATTGACGCGCAGGCTTCCGGCATCGGGCGACGCCACGCCGGAGAGGAGATCGAACAGCGTGGATTTTCCCGCGCCGTTCGGGCCGATCACGCCGACGATCTCACCCGGCCGCAGGGAAAGCGAGACACCACCCACCGCGGCGATGCCGCCATAGCGCTTGACCAGCCCCTCGGCGACCAACCCGGCTTCAGTGGCCCGCAACGGCCGCCAGCGCCGCCTGCGCCTCCTCCTCTTCCTCGATGCGCAGGGCGTCGTTGAAGCGGTTGAAGAAGCCGCAAAGCGTGATCCGCAAGGTGAGCTCGACGATCTGCGCCTCGGAGAAATGCTCAAGCAGGGCGTTGTGCATGCGGTCGGTCACCCGGTTCGGCGTCTCCCAGGCAACCTTGGTGTAGGCGATCACCAGGCGATCCACCGCATCGAGTTCCGCCGGCAGCTCGGCATCCATGATGCGGTCCACCGCCTCGGCCGAAAGCCCGGCCACGACCAGGAAGGGCTTATGGTGCGCCACGCAGTAATGGCACTCGTTGAGGCGCGAGACGACGACGATGGCGATCTCCAGATAGCGCTTGGGAAGTGTGGCCGCTGCGCGCAACTCCATCAGCATGGACATCAGGTGGCGAAGTGCGGCCGGCACATGCGCGAAGACCGCGACCTGGTTGCGGAAGGGGCCGTAGAGGCTCGCGAATTCCTCATAGATCTGCGCCAGATCGGGGGGCAGTTCGGAGGAGGGGATGGAACGGACGCGGGCCATGGAAACTCCTGCATTGGGACGTGTCGTTGATCATTATGGCGGGCACCGCGCGGCAGGCAATCCGTCTGCCTGTGAAGCCGCTGCGGCCTTCACCGCGAAACCGGTTCTTCAGCCGGGCATGGTTGAAGCCCCGAACGGTTGCCGCAGCGCCAGGCATATCGGCAGAAGGTTGGGAATCACGCGCTTGGTGAAGTGCCCGAGCGCCGCCCTTGTGGCGTCCTCCATCCCCGCCGGTGGCGGCGGGGCGTGGGGCAGCAGCGCCGCTGCTTCATTCTCCGCCAGGCTGCGTGTCGCCTCGCGCGCCGCCTCCAGCGCGCCTGGAGCGTAGAGGGCGGCGAGCCCGCGCGGCAGCACCTCAAGCAACCGGGGCCAATGCGCGAAATGCAGGTACAGGCTTGGGATGATGGCGGCCGGTCCACCATGCCGGTCGGCCAGGGCCCGCACCAGGGCCGCAACCTCGGGCGACAGGCTGGCGAAGCTCGGCAGCGGGTCGAGCGCCGCCTCGGCCGGTTGCGCAGCCGCTGGGGGCAGCAGCACGCCTGACGGCGCCTGTGGCTGCTCCAGGCGCAGGCGGAGCGCGGTGAGGGCCAGGAGATTGGTGAGGTTGCCGCGCGTGTAGGCCCGGATGATCGCGCTGACACGCGCGAACGCACGCGCATCGAGCCCGGCTTCGCGCCAGTCGAAACCGCCGGAGGAAGGCAACGGGATCCCTGCGGTGAGCCGCTTGCGCGCTTCCGCCATGGAGGTCGATCGGACGAGTGGCTCAACCGCCGCCCAGGCCCATGGCAACACGCTAGGCAAAGCGGCGAAGTGGCGCCAGATCAAATTGACCAGGGGCAGCCCCGATGCCTGCTTGATCTGGGCGTAGATTGCGGCCGTTTCCGCCGGCGCATCCGCCTCGCGGATCTCGGCGAGGCCGATCATGGCCGCACCGGCGGGGGGGCAAGCAATGCCGGCAGTTCCGCAAGGCTGCGGATTTCGTGGTCCGGGGCGCCAGGCAGCCGCTCGTGGCGCTGGCCATAGCGATTGCACCACACCACGCGCATGCCGAAGGCCGAAGCGGCATGCGCATCCCAGGCATTGGAGGATTGGAAGGCGATCGCTTCGGCAGGAACGCGCAGAAGGTCCAGCGCACGTTGATACACGCGACCATCGGGCTTGAAGCTGCTGACCTCATCCACCGAAATCACGGCGTCAAAGGCCCCGGCAAGCCCAGCCCCCTCCACCGCGCTCGCCAGCATGTCAGGCGAACCGTTCGAGAGGATCGCGGTGGCCAAACCTGCCTCGCGCAGGGCGCGAAGCACGCCTGGCACCTCGGGGAAGGTGCCGAGGGTGCGATACAAATTCATCAGGCGGTCGCGCAATGGGCCGTCCGCAGGCAGGTCGAGTGTCTCGAGCGCGAAATCCAGGGCGTCGCCGGTCACCTGCCAGAACGGGACGTAGCGGCCCTGCAGCCCGCGTAGCCAGGAATACTGCAACTGCTTGTCGCGCCACAACGCCGTCAGCGGCGCCGCCTTCTCGCCCAGTACGTCGGCGCAACCCGCCGCGGCCGAGGCGAAATCGAGCAGCGTCCCATAGGCGTCGAACACGCAGGCGCGGATGCCGGTCAGCATGACATGGTCAGACCACGGTGCCGCGGATCGGGTAGTTAACCTCCTGGATCCGCTTCGCCCCGCGCAGGATGCCTGCCAGGTCCGGACGCGCAAAGGGCGCGTTGGAGATGTCGATAAGCTGCACCGCGCCGGCCGGGTTGATCAGGAACAGGCCGGGCTCCGAAAAGGGCCGGTCGGTTTCCTGCGGCGAGCGCGGATTGGACACGTAAAGGCCGAGTTCCCGCATCTGCGCGACGGTCAGCCCGAAGCCGAGCGGGAAGCGCCAGCCGAATTCAGCATGGTCGGCCGCGGCCTTCTCCTCAGGGTCGGCGGAGATGGCCAGGACCGCGACGCCAGCGGCCTGGAATTTCTCCAGCAGCTTGTCCAGCGTGCCGAGATAGGGCTTGCACAGCGGGCAATGCTTGCCGCGATAGACGACCAGTAACCGCCAGCCCGCCATCGCGGCCGGCGCGATCTCGCCGCCGCCCAGGCGCGGCACGGCGATGGTGGGAAAGGCCGCACCGGCGGCGAGTTTCATGACGTGCATCATGGTCGGAATCTCCCGGGTGGCTATGGCGTTCAGGCGGGCGGATAGTTGGAGGGGAACATGGCGCGGCGGGTCTGCTCGTCCGCGTCCTTCTTAAAGGTATGGTCGTGGCCAACGGCACGGGCGCGCGCCACGGCGGGTCTGGCATCGATGGCCTGGAACCAGCGCTTGATGTTCGGAAATCCCGCCAGCGGATCGGGCTCGCCCTTCATCACGCGCGCGGCACGGTCGATCCAGCCCCAGGCCGACATGTCGGCGATGGTGTAGCCATCACCCACGATGTAATCACGCCCGGCGAGGTGGTCTTCCAGCACCTGGTAGTGCCGCTCGGCCTCCCGTCGGTAGCGGTTGCGCGCATAGTCGAGCCCATCCGGCGCGGCCCATTGGAAATGCACCGCCTGGCCGGACAACGGCCCGAGGCCCGAGGCGATGAAGAATAGCCAGGACACCAGCTCCGGCCTGTCGGCGGGCGTGCCCAGGAACTGCCCTGCCCTGTCGGCGAGGTAAAGCAGGATGGCGCTGCTGTCGAACACCCGCGCCTCGCCGCCACCCGGGCCGTCGGTATCGACGATGGCGGGCACCTTGCCGTTCGGATTGATGGCGCGGAAGGACGCCTCATGCTGTTCGCCCTTCATGGTGTCCACCGGAAGAACCTCATAGGCAAGGCCGGCTTCTTCGAGGAAGAGGGCAATCTTGGCGGGGTTGGGCGTGGGGTGGAAATAGAAGCGGATCATGGGCGTGCCTCACGTTTCAGGTCTTGGGCGTGATGGTAGCGGTCGGGCGGAACGACCCGGCGGCCAAGACCGCGTTCCGTGGGGTTCGGATGCGCGGGACGATCATGTCGGGCGCGCCGTCACCGGTGGATCGAGCAACGCCATCGCCTGGCG
>JBBQOT010000046.1:0-10274 GCA_038331165.1 Acetobacterales bacterium | reverse complement strand
GTCGGGTTTGGCGCCGATGCGGCGGAAGGCGGAGGTGATGTCTTCGGGGGAGAGGGTGGTTTGGATTTGGCGGGCGTATTCGCGGTCGGCGTCGTCGAAGGGAGGGGGGCCGAGGCGTTCGAAGGCGGCGTGCATGGTGCGTTCGAGCGGGGTGTTGCCGAGGAGGTTGGAGACGGCGGAGACGACCTGGTGGGTGACGGTGGTTTCGGTCATGAGGGCGGCACCTTCGGCGACTTTTTTCACGCGCTCGATGAGGGGCCAGAGTTCGGGGAGTTCGCGGGCGCGGATGGCGTAGCGGATTTTGGCGGTGCCTTGGACGACGTTGGGGGCGATGCCGCCGGTGTCGAGGTAGGCGTAGTGGATGCGGGCGTCGGATGGCATGTGTTCGCGCATGTAGTTGACGCCGACGTTCATGAGTTCGACGGCGTCGAGCGCTGAGCGGCCGAGGTGGGGGGAGGCGGCGGCGTGGCTGGGGCGGCCGGTGAAGGAGAAATCGATGCGGGTGTTGGCGAGGGACATCGCGTCGTTGACGCCGGAGAAGGCGGCGGGGTGCCAGGAGATGGCGATGTCGACATCCTGGAAGGCGCCTTCACGGACCATGAAGGATTTGGCCGCACCGCCTTCCTCGGCGGGGCAACCGTAGTAGCGGACGCGGCCTTTCAGGCCGTTTTCGGCGAGCCAGTCTTTGACGGCGGTGGCGGCGAGGAGGGCGGCGGAGCCGAGGAGGTTGTGGCCGCAGCCGTGGCCTAGGCCGTTGCCTGGGAGGGGGCGTTTCTCGGCGATGTTGGCTTCTTGGGAGAGGCCGGGGAGGGCGTCGTATTCGCCGAGGATGGCGATGACGGGGCCGCCTTCTCCGGCTTCGCCCATGATGGCGGTGGGGATGCCGGCGACGTTCTCGGTGATGCGGAAGCCTTGGGCCTGGAGCATGGCGGTGTGTTCGGTGGTGGATTGGTGTTCGTCGTAGGCGATTTCGGGGTTGTCCCAGATGCGGTCGGCTAGTTCCAGGAACTCCTGGCGCTTGGCGTCGACCAGGGTCCAGATTTTGTCGGTGTTTTGCATGGGGGGTCCTCGGGAAGGGAAAGAAGATTCTTCTTTTTCTGAAGAAAAAGAAGCAAAAAGACTTTTATTCATTTAGGCGGGGCAATAGTGGATAGAAGTTTTTTGGTTCTTTTTTCAAAAAAGAACGCGCTTGCTTGCGGTGGGCCGACGGCGGATGACATGGGTGCGCATGGCGTGCGACGGTATCGGCATTCCTCCTTTCCTGCCAGCCCCGTGGAGTTTGCGATGAACGATGTGCCGTCGGCCGATCATGGGATTTGGGCGCGTGCCAACCGGCATTTGTTGAAGTTTGGCGGGGACTTTGTGCCGTTTGTGCCGGTGCGGGCGGCGGGGAGTTTTCTGTATGACGCGGGCGGGCGGAAGGTACTGGATTTCACCTCGGGGCAGATGAGCGCGATTTTGGGGCATTCGCACCCGGAGATCGTGGCGGTGGTGCGCGAGCAGGTGGGGAAGCTGGATCATCTGTTCAGCTCGATGATTTCCGAGCCGGTGGTGGCGTTGGCGGAGGGGCTGGCGCAGCTGGTGCCGGATTTGCCGCGGTCGATGTTTTTGTCGACCGGGGGGGAGGCGAATGAGGCGGCGATCCGGTTGGCCAAGGTGGTGACGGGGAAGTGGGAGGTGGTGGCGTTCGCGGAGTCGTGGCACGGCATGACCGGGGGGGCGGCGGCGGCGACGTATAAGGCGGGGCGGCACGGGGTGGGGCCGATGGCGGTGGGGAATTTCGCCATTCCGGCGCCGAATGCGTATCGGCCGCGGTTTGCCGGGGTGACCTGGAAGCAGGAACTGGATGACGCGTTCAATCTGCTGGATCGGCAGAGCACGGGGAACCTGGCGTGTTTCATTGCCGAGCCGATTTTGTCGGCGGCGGGGGTGGTGGATTTGCCGGTGGGGTATTTGGGCGCGTTGAAGGCGAAGTGTGCGGAGCGCGGGATGCTGCTGATCCTGGACGAGGCGCAGACGGGGATTTGTCGGACCGGGACGATGTTTGCGTTCGAGCGCGACGGGATGGTGCCCGATATCCTGACGCTGTCGAAAACGCTGGGGGTGGGGTTGCCGCTATCGGCGGTGATGACGTCGGACGCGATTGCCGATGCGGCGGAGGCGCGGGATTTCCTGTTCTACACGACGCATGTGAACGACCCGCTGCCGGCGGCGGTGGGGGTGAAGGTGCTGGAGATCGTGCAGCGCGATCGGCTGGCGGAGCGGGCGGTGGCGATGGGGGCGCGGCTGGCGGCGGGGTTGCGCGGGTTGCAGCAGCGGCATGGTTGCGTGGGCGATGTGCGCGGGCGCGGGTTGCTGCTGGGGCTGGAGTTTGCCGGGGCGGAGAGCGCGCGGATTTCGGATGCGGTGACGGATGTGGCGCTGGAGCTGGGGTTGTCGGCGAATATCGTGCGCGCTGGATCGAGCGGGGGGACGATGCGGATCGCGCCGCCGCTGACGGTGAACGAGGACGAGATCGATCTGGGGGTGGCGCTGTTGGATGCGGCGATCGGGCGCGCGATGGGGTAGGCGGCGATGGTTATCGATGCGTGGCCAGAGAAGGAAGACGTCTTTTTGTGAACAAAAAGAAGCAAAAAAACTTCATCCGTTGCCTCGGGAAGACAACGGATAAAAGTTTTTTGGTGCTTTTTTTCAAAAAAGCACTGCTTACCTCGCCTTTGCTTCCCGTCGCCGGGCATGCAGCACGAACTCGGTGTAGCCGTTGGGCTGTGCCAGGCCTTGGAGCACGAGGTCGCAGGCGGCCTTGAAGGCGGGGCCGTCATACGCGGGCGCCATGGGCGTATAGGCGCTGTCGGCGGCGTTTTGGCGGTCGACGACGAGGGCCATGCGGTGCATGGTTTCCATGACCTGGGCTTCGGTGGCGATGCCGTGGTGCAGCCAGTTGGCGATGTGCTGGCTGGAGATGCGCAGGGTGGCGCGGTCTTCCATCAGGCCGATGTCGTGGATGTCGGGCACTTTGGAGCAGCCGACGCCCTGGTCGATCCAGCGCACGACGTAGCCGAGGATGCCTTGGATGTTGTTGTCGAGTTCCTGCTGCACGTCGGCCGGGGCCCAGTTGGGGCGGTCGGCCAGCGGCAGGGTGAGGATGGCGGCGAGGTCGGCGGGGGCGCGGGTGGCGATTTCGGTTTGGCGGGCGGCGACGTCGACCTGGTGGTAGTGCAGGGCGTGCAGGGTGGCGGCGGTGGGGGAGGGTACCCAGGCGGTGTTGGCGCCGGCGCGGGGGTGGCCGATTTTCTGGGCCAGCATGTCGGCCATGCGGTCGGGGGCGGCCCACATGCCTTTGCCGATTTGCGCTTTGCCGCGCAAGCCGCTGGCCAGGCCGACATCGACGTTGTTGTTTTCGTAGGCGGCGATCCAGGCGGTGCCGCGCATGTCGTTCTTGCGGATCATCGGGCCGGCTTGCATGGCGGTGTGGATTTCGTCGCCGGTGCGGTCGAGGAAGCCGGTGTTGATGAAGGCGACGCGCTCCCGGGCGGCGTGGATGCAGGCGGCGAGGTTGATGGTGGTGCGGCGCTCCTCGTCCATGATGCCCATTTTGAGGGTGTTGCGGGACAGGGCGAGCAGGTCTTCGACGGCGGCGAAGAGGTCGGAGGCGAAGGCGACTTCCTCGGGGCCATGCATCTTGGGCTTGACGATGTAGACCGAGCCAGTGCGCGAGTTGCGCAGCGCGCTGGTGGATTTGAGGTCGTGGATGGCGATCAGCGATGTGATGGCGGCATCGAGGATGGTTTCGGGGATTTCGGCGCCGGATGCGTCGAGCACTGCTTCGGTGAACATGTGGTGGCCGACATTGCGAACCAGCATGAGCGAGCGGCCGGGGAGCGTCATTTCACGGCCGATTGGCGAGGCGTAGGCGCGGTCGGGGTTGAGGCGGCGGTGCAGGGTGCGGCCGTCTTTCTGGAAGGCGGCGGACAGGTCGGTTTTCATGAGGCCGAGCCAGTTGCGGTAGATGTCGACCTTGTCGGCGGCGTCGACGGCGGCGACCGAGTCTTCGCAATCCATGATGGTGGTGACGGCGGATTCCATGACGACGTCGGACAGGCCGGCCTGGTCGGTGGCGCCGATGGGGTGGCTGCGGTCGAGCACGAGTTCGATGTGCAGGCCGTTATGTTGGAGCAGGATGGACTTTGGCAGCACGATGTCGCCGCGATAGCCGACGAATTGCGCGGGGTTGGCAAGCCCGGTCTGGCCCTGGCCGGGCGTGAGGGTCATGCGCAGGACGCCGCCGGAGATGGTGTAGGCGTGCACGTCTTCGTGGCGGAAGCCGGCGACGGGGACGGCTTCGTCGAGGAATTGCTTGGCGCGGGCGATGACTTTGGCGCCTCGGGCGGGGTTGTGGCCGCGGCCGCTTGTGGCGCCGTCGGCCTCGTCGATGGCGTCGGTGCCGTAGAGTGCGTCGTAAAGGCTGCCCCAGCGGGCGTTGCCGGCGTTCAGCGCGTAGCGGGCGTTGTTGACTGGCACGACCAGTTGCGGGCCGGCGATGGTGGCGATTTCCGGGTCGACATTGGCGGTGGCGATGGCGAAGGGGGGGGGGGGCGGCAGGAGGTAGCCGATTGCGCGCAGGAAGGCTTCGTATTCCGCGGCGTCGTGCGGCGTGCCGCGGCGGCCGAGGTGCCAAGCATCGATCTGGGCCTGGAGTCGGTCGCGGGTGTCGAGCAGGGCGCGGTTGCGCGGGGCGAATTTTTCGATGATGGCGGCGAGGCCGGCCCAGAACTGCGCGGCGTCGATGCCGGTGCCCGGGAGGGCTTCGGCTTCGATGAAGGTCTTCAGGATGGGTGCGACCTTGAGCGCGCCCGCCGCGACATGGGTCATGCCCCATTCCCCCGTATTTATTGAAGGCAGGGTTTTGGCGAAGGGGGCGGGGTTTGTCGAGGGGTGGGGGAGGCGGAGTAGGCCAGGGGACGCGCAAAGGGACAAAGACCCTTTGATCCTATGATTTTTTTGGCCGTGCCAGCTGCCACCAGTCGCATCCGCGTATCAATTCGAGGCTGCTGGGGCGGCCAAAAGCAGTATTGGCGTTCCTGGACCATCAACCTATTGTAATTAGATATTTTTTTGTGAAGTAAGGTCCAGGGGCTTGGCCCCTGGCGGGTCAGGGCAGAGCCCAGCCTCACTGTCACTTGGGGCGGGCCTCGTTCAACCCTTGTTTCGCTGCCATGCCGCGTATTCGGCGAGCGTCGCCTCGTTTGGCGGGTAGGTGCCAGGCAGCGGGGCGCCCTGGTCGATTTTCATCAGGAGGAACTCTTCCAGTGCCTCCTGGGCGGCGGCGTCGCGGGCGACTTCGTCGGCGAGGTGGGCGGGCAGGACGACCACGCCGTCGGCGTCGCCGACCAGGATGTCGCCGGGGTAGACGGCCACACCGCCGCAGGCGATCGGGGTGTCGATCTCGACGGCGTGGTGGCGCACGATGTTCAGCGGCGCGGAGGGGCCGGCGCAGAAGACGGGGAGCGGCATCTTGGCGATCGGGCCGGCGTCGCGGATGCCGCCGTCGGTGACCACGCCGGCGGCGCCGCGCCTTAGCAAGCGGGTCATCAGGATGTCACCGCCGGAGGCTGCGCGGGCGTCGCCGCGGCAGTCCATGACCAGGACGTGGCCTGGCTTGCAGGTTTCGACCGCCTTGCGCTGCGGGTGTTCGGGGTTGCCGAGGGTGGACATGATGTCGATGTCTTCGCGGGCGGGGATGTTGCGCACGGTGGTGGCGGGGCCGACCATGTTTTCGCCGTAGGTGCCGAGCGCGCGCACGCCCTGCATGAAGACATTTCGGAAACCGCGCTTGAACATCTGGGTGGACAGCGTGGCGGTGCTGACGCGGCGCAGGGTGGCAAGGGTGTCGGGATTCATGGCAGCGTTGCTCCTCGGTTGCGCGCAGCATGGCGCCGCGTGGTGCTGCTGCCTACTGCTGGGGCGATGATGAACCTGTTCGAACGGTATCTGACGCTGTGGGTTGGGCTGTGCATCGTCGTGGGCATCGGGCTGGGGCATGTGATGCCGGGGGTGTTCCAGGCGGTTGGGCGGCTGGAGGTGGCTCAGGTCAATCTGCCGGTGGCGGTGCTGGTGTGGCTGATGATCATCCCGATGCTGATGAAGATCGATTTTTCAGCCGTCGCCCAGGTGACGCGCCATTGGCGGGGGATTGGGGTGACCTTGTTCGTCAATTGGGCGGTGAAGCCGTTCTCGATGGCGGTGCTGGGGTGGGTGTTCATCGGTTGGCTGTTCCGGCCGTTTCTGCCGGCTGACCAGGTGGCGAGCTATATCGCCGGGCTGATTCTGCTGGCGGCGGCGCCGGGCACGGCGATGGTGTTCGTGTGGTCGAATTTGTCGGAGGGCGAGCCGAACTTCACGCTGTCGCAGGTGGCGTTGAATGACGGGATCATGGTGTTTGCGTTTGCGCCGATTGTTGGGCTGCTGCTGGGGCTGTCGGCGATTGTGGTGCCGTGGGGCACGCTGCTGCTGTCGGTGTTACTGTATATTGTGGTGCCGGTGATCATCGCACAGGCGTGGCGGGCGCGGCTTGTCGCAAGTGGTGGGCTGGCGGCGATGCTGGCGCGGCTGGGGCCGGTGTCGCTGGTGGCGCTGTTGGCGACGCTGGTGCTGCTGTTCGGCTTCCAGGGCGAGGCGATCATCGCCCAGCCGCTGGTGATCGCGTTGCTGGCGGTGCCGATCCTGATCCAGGTCTATTTCAACGCTGGGCTGGCGTATTGGCTGAACCGGGCGGTGGGTGAGGCGCATTGCGTGGCCGCACCCTCGGCGTTGATCGGGGCGAGCAATTTTTTCGAGTTGGCGGTGGCGGCCGCGATCAGCCTGTTCGGCTTCGGGTCGGGGGCGGCGCTGGCCACCGTTGTGGGGGTGCTGATCGAAGTGCCGGTGATGTTGAGCGTGGTGTATCTCGTCGGGCGCTCGCGGGGCTGGTATGAGAGCGGGGCGGCGGTGCGTCGCCGGGCGGTGAACGGCCAAGGAGCAAGATGATGTCCGACGATATCAAGCAGATCGAAGCGGTGTTGCAGACCTATTTCGACGGGCTGTACGAGGGCGATGCCGGCAAGCTGGCGGCGGCGTTCCACGAAACCGCCGATTTGCGCAGCGTGTCCGCCGACGGGTCGCTGGCGGTGCTGCCGCGGGAGAAGTGGCTTGATTGGGTGAAGACCCGGCCGTCGGCGCAGGCGCAGGGGTTGGAGCGTAAGGACTGGGTGGTGACGATCGACCGCTCAGGGCCGGGGACGGCGTTTGCCAAGGTGCATTGCCAGATTCCGCCGCGCTACTTCACCGATTACCTGTCGCTCGCCAAGGTCGGCGGGGCGTGGAAGGTGGTCGCCAAGACCTTCCATACCGAGACGCGCTGAGCTGCTACGCGCCTAGCCGTGCCGCGCCATGTCTGCCAGCGGCGCGAGCGGGGCGGCCAGTCTTCACGGTTGGTACGGTTCTTGCCTTAATTTTGCAACGAGAGTGATATATTTCTACACGCGTCTGACCCGGCGCCGCAGGCGGGATCAGGGCGTGGTGCGATTTGAGGGTGCTGGTTTGACCCCGGCATCGTGATTGGCGATGGGCCATTTGATCGCGGCGGGCGCGTGACGCTTCGCTGCATGCAGGGAGGACCGGAAATGTCGAGTCAACGACGATTGCGTGGCCGCGCGGGCAGGCCGACATGATTCCCCCGGCCGTGATGGAAAGCCTGTCCGTGACGCCGACCAGCCAGCAAATGCGCGATGCGGCGGCGGAGTTGATGTTTCGCATCTCGCACGGCGAATTCGACGACCTCGACGACACGCAGCGCACCGACCTGGAGATGCTGGCGGCGATGCTTGAGATGTGGGCGCGCCAGGTGTTGGAGCTGGAATCGGCGGCGCGCCCGCCGGCGGCCGAGGGCCCGGACGAGCGGGCCAAGCCCTGACCGGCGCGGCCAGGGAGTAGCGAAGCCTGGAGGCCGGACGGATTTTCACGATGGTCGCGGAATATCGCAAATTGCAGTGGAAAGTCGGACGAATTCGCGGGAATATGCATCTTGCCTCGCAAATTGCATAAAATGACCGGTTCCATTCACGCAATACTATTCACAGCGCCATATTGTCACCCTGCGGCGTGCCGAATATGTGGCACACCGTGTGCATAGAGCCTGGTATGCCGCGGGCTGAGAGTGCGGTGAGCGCGGCAGGGAATTTTTGTCCTGGCCACGAAGCAGCGGCCGGAGAGTGTCATGTTTGAACGTATTCATAGTGAGCCGGATCGGGTGCGATTGCACCTGCGTGGCGGCCTGGACAGCGAGGCAAGCCGTTCCATACGGGACAGCCTGTCGGCCCTGGCCGTGGTCGATGCCCGCGAGGTGGTGATCGATCTTTCCCGAGTGACCTTTATTGACGGCTCCGGCATCGGGGCCATCTCGTTCCTTTTCAAGCGCCTTGCCGCACGTGGTCGGCGGCTGACCGTGACCGGGGTTTCCGGCCAGCCGCTGGCGATGTTGCGCCACCTCGGCCTGGCCGCAGCACTGGGCATCGAGGCAAGCCGGGTGCGGCGATCGTTCTTTTCCTTCCCGGGCCTGGCCTGGGCGCGCTGACGAGTTTTTAGGTTTTCAAGGCTGCTCTTTATGGCGGCCAGGCGATTGGACCAGACGATATTTCAGCGACCCGGTTGACCGCATGGTCAGCCGGGTTTTTTCGTTGACCTTGCGCCGAACGCCTCGGCGCGCGAGGATTCACCTGAAGCGGCGGTCAGGCGACCGCGCCGCCGAATGGGTAGTCGGGCGGCCTGGCCGCCGAATGGGTAGTCGGGCGGCCTGGCCGCCACGGAAGGACCGGATGAGCGACCTGGGTTTCGCGGCGCAGTTGGCGGAAGACCTGTCGCCGGACGATTTGCGCCTGGTGCTGAAGGTGTTCCATGCCGACGTGCTGCGGCTGACGGGTGCACTTGCCGATGCCGCCCGGTTGGATGACGCTGCCGCCTTTCGTCGCGCCGCGCACGGGCTGGCCGGTGCGGCCGGCGCGGTCGGCGCCGCGCGGCTGGAGGAGGCCAGTCGGCGGGCGATGGCAGGCGGCGAGACGCTGGGCACCGGGCTGGCGGAGGTCACCGCCATGGCGGACGGCGCGCTGGGCGACCTGGCGGCGTTCCTTGCCCGGCTCGGGCCGGCGACGTGAGCGGTGCCGCGCGCGTCCTCGTTGTCGAGGACACCCCGACCCAGGCGCAGCTGGCCCGCGCGTTACTGGCCGGGCTGGGTCACGAGGTAATGATCGCGGAATCCGCCGGTGCCGCCCTGGTGGCGGCGCGCGACTGGCGGCCGGACGCGATCCTGCTCGACATCGAGCTGCCCGACTACAATGGCTTCGAGCTGATGCAGCGGCTGCGTGCCGAGGGCATTACGACCTCGGTGATCGTGGTGACCGCCAACGCGTCGATCAATGTCGCGGTCGAGGCGATGCGCGCGGGCGCGGTGGACTTCATCGTCAAGCCCTATGCCAAGGCGCGGCTGTCGGTGACGTTGGCCAATGCGCTGGAGAAGCAGGCGCTGGCGGCGCAGCTTTCGGCGGTAAAGGCGCGGTTGGACCGCAACCAGTTCTTCGGCTTCATCGGCAGCTCGGCCCCCATGCAGGCGGCGTATCGCACGATCGAGAGCGTGGCCGCGAGCAAGGCCAGCGTGTTCATCACCGGCGAGAGCGGCACCGGCAAGGAGCTGGCGGCCGAGGCGGTGCATCGCGCCAGCCCTCGCATGGGGCGCAACTTCGTGGCGCTGAATTGCGGCGCCATTCCGCGCGACCTGCTGGAAAGCGAGGTTTTCGGCCATGTGCGCGGCGCCTTCACCGGGGCCAGCGCCGACCGTGAGGGCGCGGCCAAGCTGGCGGATGGCGGCACGCTGTTCCTGGACGAGATCGGCGAAATGCCGCTGGACATGCAGGTGAAGCTGCTGCGCTTCGTGCAGACCGGCAGCTTCTCCCCGGTTGGGTCGTCCAGGGTCGACCGGGTGGATGTGCGTTTCGTCTGCGCCACCAACCGCGACCCGATGCTGG
The DNA here is from genome assembly GCA_038331165.1 of Acetobacterales bacterium. Classification (GTDB taxonomy): domain Bacteria; phylum Pseudomonadota; class Alphaproteobacteria; order Acetobacterales; family Acetobacteraceae; genus CAMDGX01. The sequence continues at coordinate 219 of JBBQOT010000046.1, read as the reverse complement.
AGGTGCAGGCCGGGCGGTTCCGCGAGGACCTGTACTATCGCCTGTATGTCGTGCCGGTGGAACTGCCGCCGCTGCGCGCGCGCGGCGACGACGTGCTGTTGATCGCGCGCCATTTCCTGACCCAGTTCGCGCGCGAGGAGGGGCGGGGCTTCCTGGGCTTCAGCGCCGCCGCGGAACTGGCGCTGGCGCACTACGCGTGGCCGGGCAACGTGCGCCAGT